>WFYM01000108.1 GCA_015490115.1 Aquificaceae bacterium | reverse complement strand
GTTCCTCCCCGGTGGCTGGGGGGATCTCTTTGTCCCTTAGCTTCAGTCCTACGGGGTAACCTTCCTCCGAGAGCTTCAGGGCGAGGAAGGTGAGCTTCGAGAGTTTGGTTTCGAGATCGCCCTCAACCGAGTCGAGGGAGAGGATAACAGGCTCTTTCGCGGAGGAGACGGTATCCTTCACCATAAGCTCCCCCCTCTTAGCGGTTACCTTCCAATGAATTAGCTTCATAGGCTCCCCAGCATACTCCTTTATGTCCTTCACCTCATCGAAACCCTTCGTGCTGAGGTGGGAGAGGTCTTCCCTCCCTCCGATCTTCCCCTCAGCTTCGAGGCGGGGAAAACTCGCAGGGACGGGTTCCGGGAACACAACGAGATCTACCTTCACCTCAGGCTCGTAGAACCTCACGAACATACCGAGGGGAAAGTCAGAGCTTAAGGTAACTTTGAGCTTCTCAACGTATCCCCTCTTTTCGAATAAGAAGCCCAGCCTTCCCTCCCTCGGCTTTCTGTCGACGAAGGTAAAGAGGCAGGTATCCTTTCCAGAAGACACCCTTACGAGGAAAGAAGGTAGGGGTAGCTTTTTCCTCAGGACTACCCTAAAGACCGCTTCCCTCCTTGCGAATACCTTCGGGGGAGGTATTATTACGACCTCGACCCCGATCAGGTTAAGGAGGGAGCTTACACCAGAAACCAACATGACTGAGAGGAGTGCGGACACCACCATGTAGAGGAGGTTGTTCCCTGTGTTCGCAGCTGCGACCCCGAGGAAGACGGTAACGCCTATGAAGACGCTCCCCGACCTTTTTACCTTTACCCTCATCTTCTCCTCAGGAGCGTGTCTCCGAGAATGTTGAAGGCGAGGACGGTTATGAATATGGCAACACCCGGAGACAGCATCCAAGGGTGGGAGGAGAGGACGTTTATGTTTCTCACCTCCGAGAGCATGTTCCCCCAGCTCGGTTCAGGCTCCTGTATACCGAGACCGAGGAGGCTGAGGGCAGCCTCCCCGAGTATGTATGCGGGTATGGAGAGGGTCGCCGAGACTATGAGGTAGTAGTAAGTGTTCGGGAGTATGTGCTTCCTGAGTATTCTGAAGGTCCCCGCTCCGTAAGTCTTCGCTGCTAAGACGAACTCCCTTTCCCTTATGGAGAGGACCATGCCCCTTACGACCCTCGCGAGACCAGCCCAACCTATGAGGGAGAGTATCAAAACTATCATCAGGAATATCTGACCGCTCGTCATCTCAAGGGGGAATACAGCTCTCAGGGAAAGCAAAAGGTAAAAGGTGGGTATCGAGAGGAGGACCTCGACCGTCCTCATTATCACAGCGTCGGTCTTTCCACCGAAGTATCCCGATATACCACCCATGATGGCTCCTATGAAGAAGGTGACTAAGGTCCCTATAACAGCGACGCCGAGGGAATACCTCCCCCCGTAGAGGATCCTCGAAAAGACGTCCCTTCCCAGCTTGTCACCGCCCAAAAGGTAGAGCCTGCAGGGTTTTTCAACACTTATTAGCTTTATCCCGAACTCGGTCTTCGTAAAGAACTTCAGCCTGCAGTGGACGTCCCTCCTCTCCTCGTAAACCTTAAAGAGGGGGTCCTTCAGGACGTAGAGGTGTATGTGGGGGAAGGTGAGCCTCCCGTTCTCGAAGATGTAGATCCTCGTGGGAGGGTGGTAGGGAGCCTTCCTGTTTTGAAGATCGTAAGGATACGGGGCGAAGAAGTCAGCAAAGACGGTAAGGATAACGAGGAGAGCTATGAGAGTCAGCGAAAACTTCACGCCCTTTTCCATGTGTTATAATTCATTCTAACTTCCGCAAAAAGGGAAGGAGGTAAGATCATGAAGATAACCCTCAGCGTGATAAAGGCGGACATAGGCGGTTACGTGGGACACTCAAGCACACACCCCGAGGTGGTAGACACGGTAAAAGAAACGGTAAAAAAGGAGGTGGAAAAGGGCAACCTCATAGACTTCGACATACTCACCTGCGGTGACGACATAGCCATAGTCATGACCCACACCCACGGTGTCGACAGCGAGGTCGTTCACGGAATAGCTTGGAACGCCTTCGAAAGGGGAACCGAAGTTGCAAAGAAGCTGAAGCTCTACGGTGCAGGTCAAGATCTTCTTTCGGATGCCTTCAGCGGTAACGTGAAGGGTCTCGGTCCCGGTGTTGCTGAGATGGAGTTCGAGGAGAGACCTTCGGAACCCGTTGTTGTCTTCTTCGCTGACAAGACCTCCCCGAGCGCTTGGAACCTTCCCCTCTACGAGATGTTTGCGGATCCAATGAACACAGCGGGTCTCGTGATAGACCCTAAGATGCACGACGGCTTCACCTTCGAAGTCCTCGACGTTTACACGGGAAAGGCTGTCAAGCTAAACACACCAGCCGAGACTTACGACCTCCTCGCCCTGATAGGGTCCGTCGAGAAATACGTGGTAAAGAACGTCTACAGGAACTTCGACGGTGAGATAGCTGCGACAGCCTCAACCCAGAGGCTCTCCCTCATGGCCGGCAAATACGTGGGGAAGGACGATCCCGTAATGATCGTGAGGGCGCAGAGCGGTTTCCCCGCGGTGGGAGAGATACTCGAACCCTTCTCTAAGCCTTGGATAGTTGAGGGTTGGATGAGGGGTTCCCACAACGGACCTTTGATGCCCGTCTCTTTCGAAGATGCGAGACCCTCCAGGTTCGACGGACCCCCGAGGGTGATAGCTGCGGGTTACCAGATAGCGGAAGGGAAGCTGATAGGACCCGCGGACCTGTTCAAGGATCCCGCCTTCGACAAGGCGAGGAGGGTTGCAAACGACATGGCTGACATGCTGAGGCGTCAGGGGATATTCGAACCCCACAGGCTCCCCGCGGAGGAGATGGAGTACACGACTCTTCCCAAGGTCCTCAAGAAGCTCGAGGACAGGTTTTACGAGACGGAGGCTCCGAAGAAAGATTAAAATCTCGTCCTCAGCTGTCTCTCCAAAAAGCTCAGTATATAGTCCGTCTTCCTGTCCTCCCTCCTCTCCTTCTCAACTTTCCTTATGCTGTGAATAACGGTCGTGTGGTCCTTCCTACCGAAAGCCCTCGCTATCTCTATTAGGGAGGCGTCGGTGACCCTCCTGCAGAGATACATGGCTATCCTCCTCGCCCTGCTTACCCTGCTCGACCTCGAATCTCCCGTGAGATCCTCCTTCTTTACGCCGAAGTGGGAGGCGACCACCTCCTGAACCCTTTCTATGTCCGTTTTCTTCTTCAAAGGTCTTACCGCCTCGGGACCCCTCAGCTTCATCGTCTTTATGAGTCCCTCTATCTCCCTAACGCTCGGTCCAGTGCTTTCCATAATCGTCCTAATTATGTTCTCGTGAACGGTTACCTTCAGCTCTTGGAGCTTCCTTTTGATTATTTCGAGCTTCGTAACATCGTCGAGGTCTATCTCGACGACCACTCCCCCCTCGAACCTGCTCACGAGCCTGTCTGATATATCCCTCAGCTCCCTCGGGTGCCTATCCGAAGCGAAGACTATCTGCGCCTCCCTCATATAGAGCTGGTTGAATATGCTGAAGAGTTCCATCTGGGTTCTCTCTTTTCCCGAAAGTAGCTGGACATCGTCTATCAAAAGGACGTCGACGTTCCTATACCTCTCCCTGAACTCGGATATATTTCCTTTTTTGATGCTCTCGACCACCTCTTCCGAGAACTCACCCGCGGACCTGTAGGCTACCTTCAGACCTCTCCTGAGACAGTAGTTACCTATAGCTTGAAGCAGGTGGGTCTTCCCAAGTCCAACCTTCCCGTAGAGGAAGAAAGGGTTG
>WFYM01000107.1 GCA_015490115.1 Aquificaceae bacterium | reverse complement strand
GGAACAGAACTATTCCGAGGGCTAAGGGCGGTGTAAAGAGAGAAAAGATGAGGTTCACACCCGCTATACCGCCCAAGAAAAAGAGAAGTGCGGTCGCACCGCTTATCCTGTCCGCTATGTAACCGCCGAGGGGTCTTATCATAGCTCCCGTAAAGGCAAAGAGGGACATCAAAGCTCCGGCTTCTACCTTTGAGATCCCGTAAACGTCCCTGAGGAGCATAGCGATATACGAGGACATGCCCACGAATCCTCCGAAGGTGATCGAGTAGGCGAGCATGAGGACCCAAGTGTCCCTCTCGAGGAAAACTTTTTTAAAGGTAAGGGGCATAAGCATTACAGCGAAGACGGAACCCAAAACAGGTATGAGGAGCTTCCCCACGCTCCCCTCCACTCCGAACCATCCCCTTTGGAAACCGAGGACGAGGACTACCATGAAAGCTAAAGTTGCAAAGAAGCTAAGGACCGGGTATATACCGCCCCCCTCCGTCTTTTTAGTTTTGTCCCTTGCCCAAAGGACGACGAACACGAGTGCTATGAGGAGCAAGGCTCCCGAGAGGACGAAGGTAAGCTCCCAACCTAAAACTTTTGCGATCGGAGGAAAGAGTATGCCGTCGAGGACAGCACCTATGTTTCCAGCAGCTGCGAGTCCGAGGACGAGACCTTGAACCTCCTTAGGGTAGTTGCTCCCTGCCATAGGAAGAGCTATCGCAAAGCTCGCTCCCGCAACACCGAGGAAAACACCCATCCATAGGAGGTCTTCGTAGCTAACGTCGTAGCCTTTGATGAGTATGTAAGTGTGGGGAACTAAAGACAGGAGCATACCCATCAGTGCTATGTATTTCCCGTCTATATACTGGAACATGTGTCCGAAGTTGAGTCTGAATATCGCGGCGGCTATCACAGGCACCGCGACCATAAAACCCTTCTGGACGCCCGAGAGTCCGAGAGATTCCGCTATGAAAGGACCGAGCGCTCCCAGAAGTAGCCAGATGCTGAAGGAGTGGTCGAAGTAAATGAAGCTGGCAAAGAGGGCTTTAGGATCACCGCTCTTTACCGCCCTCCATATATCCGCAACTACCCTCAAAGACCCTCCTCCTTCGTCCTTATTGTCCAGACTTTCGAAACGTTGCAGACGAATATCTTCCCGTCCCCGTAAGCTCCCGTCCGGGCGGTTTCCAAGATCGTGGAGACGACCTTCTCGACGTCGCTGTCCTCTACCGCTATCATTATGACCGTCTTCGCAAGCTCATCGTATTGAGTCCCTCCGACTATAACCCCTCCTTCCTTTCCCCTGCCGACGACGTCCCACATGGTCATGGCTTTGAACCCTTCCCTCTCGAGAGCCTTAATTACCTCGTAAGCCTTCTCAGGTCTCACAACGGACTTTATCAGCTTCATGGGACCCTCCTCCCCTATCAGGAAGACCTTTCCGTCGCCGTAAGAGCCTGTGCGGGCTGTGTCGATTATTAGCCTTACGATCCCCTCCTCACTCCCCTTCTCCGGAAATACGAGGAAAGCCCTCTTCGGAAGGAAAGACATGGAGACGTTCAGCCCCTTATACCTCAGCCCTCCCTCTTTTCCCCTCCCCTTCACCGTCCAAGAGACGTAAGGAACTCCGTTTTCCGCAAGTTTTTTAGTTACCTCGTATGACCTTTCCTTTCTGACAACAGCAAGGACGCACGACATCTCACCTCTTTATTTAGCAACTAACGTGCCAGAAAAGAGATAATACTCTTTACAAACGGGCGAAACGATCTACAAAAATGTAGCTACAATTTTGTCAATACCTTCCTTCACGCTTTCCGCTTTCCCCTCCGCATAGAGAAGGATCCCTGCTGTGTAAACAGCCCAGCTGAGAAACCCTCCCCTCTCCTTCCCCTCTACTACCATACGGTTTATCTCCACGGAATCTCTGAGGACGTCCTCGGTTCGGACGCTCTTTGGCATGTCGAGACCGAGCGATCTCGGGTCAACGGCTTCGATCTCCTTACCTTTACGCTTTATGTAGGTGGGTCTGTCGGGGAAGGGTTCGAGACCGCCCTCCAATCCGCACACTATCGTCCAGTCTTCAAAACCGAGAAACTCGAGGAGCTTTTCGCTCTTTTCTAAGAAAGGTCTGTGGAACACGGAGACTACGATCCTCTTCGCTCTAAAAGGATTTAGAAACTTCTCCACCGTGTTTATTAGCGTCCTGAAGCCAAGCTCTCTCCTCAAGGGCATAAGCCTGTACAGATCCGGGGCGTGATCTTTTTGGTCTGAGAAGCTCACCTTCAGATCTACTCCGAGTTCGCCCACCACCTCGTATAGGGTAACACCCTCTTTGATCGGGGTCCTCAGGGCGAAGTGGCTTGTAAACTCAATACCCAGATTCGAGCAGAACCAGAGGGCTGAAGGCAGTATGTAAACGGTTCTGTTTTTGCCGTCGTAGTTGGGAGCAAGGTCGAGGGCATCTTCCTTACTTTCCGGAAACCTCATCCTCTCCCGAACAGCCCTTATAACACCGAGAAGCTCTTCGGGAGTCTCACCCTTTACCCTCATGGCTGTGAGGAAGGAGGAGGTCTTGACGTCCGAGACCTTTCCCTCGAGTATTCCCTTGAAAACTTCGTAAGACTCCTCTTGGGAAAGGTCCTTTAAGTTTTCTCTCAGCTTCGTCAGCTTCTTAAAGGCTCTTGCGAGCGTGTCCATGTCTGAGAAGCACCTTTTTCCCTATCTCTACAACCCTCCCCACCACCATCACAGCGGGAGGCTCCACCTCGGGAGGGTTCTCCGAAAGCTCCCTTAGGGTCGTGAAGACCTCCCTCTGTTCTTGAGTTGTCGCCCTCTCTATGAAAGCTACGGGTTCTTCCGGATCCCTCCCCGCCCTTATCAGCTCTCCCGCTATCTTCCTCCTGTTCTTGACACCCATCAAAACCACGAGCGTGTCCACCTCAGAGAAGGCTGACCAATCCACATCTCTCTTTGGGTGTCCCGTGACCACCGCGAAGGAAGAGGAGACACCCCTGTAGGTGACGGGGATAAAGGCGGAGAAGGGACCAGCTATTGCTGAGGTGACGCCGGGGACGACCTCAACCTCTACACCCCTCTCCGAAAGATATATAAGCTCCTCCCCTCCCCTCCCGAAAACGGACGGGTCCCCTCCCTTTAGCCTGACTACCGTGTCGTAAACCTTAGAGAACCTAAAAAGAAGCTCGTTTATCTCCTCCTGAGGCAGGGAGTGCCTCCCGTCCCTCTTCCCAACGTATATCTTTACACAGCTTGGTTTTGTGAACTCCAGGATCTCCTTGCTCACCAAGGCATCGTATAGGACGACGTCCGCTTCCCTCAAGACCCTGTATGCCTTGAGCGTGAGAAGCTCCGGATCTCCCGGACCTCCTCCGACTATGTAGACCTTTCCCATCTCAGGCTGCCTCCTCCGCAGCCTCCACTTCCTTTACCTCTTCCCTCCTCCTGTGGGTGAAGTAGAGGGCAAGACCGGTAAATGTGAGACCGCCCACAATATTCCCTATGGTCACCGGTATCTGGTTCCAGAACCACCAGTCGAAGAGGGTTATGTTCGCACCGAAGAGCATACCCGTCGGCATCAGGAACATGTTAACGACCGCGTGTTCGAAACCGAGGGCAAAGAAGGTAAGTATAGGTAGCCACATGGCTGCGATCTTCCCTATCACATGCTGGGCTACCATAGCCATAACAGCACCGAGCGTAACCATCCAGTTGCAGAGGATAGCCTTCACTATAGCGACTGTCCATCCGTTCAAAAAGCCAAGCTTCGCATAACCGAGGGTGTTAGCTTCAGCAACTTTTGCTATCATCTTCCCGACAGTAGGGTCCTGAACAGCCCCCATCTTGGTGGCGGATATCCAAAAGAGAAGCCCGTAAAAGAATGTCCCTATCAGGTGTCCCACATATACCCATCCCCAGTTGTAGAGCATCCTCCCGAAGGTGGTCTTCCTCTCGAGAACAGCCAAAGGTATCAGGGCGAAGTTCCCCGTGACGAGTTCGAGACCCAGAAGAACTATCATCACGAACCCGAGGGGAAAGACGAGGGACCCCACTATTCTCATCTCCGACTGGGCTATGGCGGAGAAGGCTACCGTGACCGCGTAACCGAGCAAAGCTCCCGCCAAGAAGCCCCTTATCAGGAGGTCCTTCGTGGGCAAACCCGCCTTGTAGGCACCCGCTTGGATCATCTGCTCCACCACAGCTTCAGGCTTTACGTATCCCATCTTAAACCTCCTTTATGAGATGTAATGGTTTTTGCTTTACCATCTCCCCTTACCTTCCTGTTTGGCAAAATTGCAAAAAATGTGCCAAAATAATCTAGTAGAAAAGCTACTGCAAAGCGAAGATGTCAAGATAAGCCTTTCAGAGTGTAGTAGAGGAAGGTAAAAGCTCTGAGGAAGCTTGAAATAGTCTCAAACTTAGCATTCCATGGAAACCTCTTGTAGAAGCCTTTTAACCTATGCTTTATAGGAAAGAAAGACCTTTCCACAGCGTTCCTCCTTCCGAAGGTCTCATGTCCCCACTCAAGCCCAAGTTCCCTGCATACTCTCCTATACAATCATCCTTTATCAGTTGTTATCACTTTCCCGAGGATGTCAACTTTTAAAAGCAAGGGAACCCCTCCAAGTGGAGGGGTAGAATGTAAACTATGAACGCCCTAAGCTTTGTAAGAGAACTACTTGATAAAGTTTACCACTGGCACAGAGTTCCTTCAAGTGTCAAGGCAAAAGCAGTCCTGCTCTACTTCAGAGGTATGT
>WFYM01000106.1 GCA_015490115.1 Aquificaceae bacterium | reverse complement strand
GAGATCGTTGTCTCCACAGGTTCGAAGATGGTCCTCTTCCTTATACTTACAGCGGTCCTCAACGAGGGAGACGAGGTCCTAATACCCTCACCTTACTGGGTGACCTACCCCGAGCAGGTTACCATCCTCGGAGGTGTTCCGGTCGAGGTCCCCTTGAGTGAGGAGGAGGGTTTCTTCCTGAGGGCGGACCTTCTCGAGGGATATATAACCGAAAGGACCAAAATTCTCATCCTCAACTCGCCCAACAACCCGACGGGTGCCGTCTACCCGGAGGAGGAGCTAAGAAAAATTGCGGAGTTTTGCGTCGAGAGGAACATACTCATAGTTTCCGACGAGTGCTACGAGAAGTTCGTATACGAAGGTAGGCACGTGAGCTTAGCTTCCTTTTCTGAGGAGGTGAAGAGCATAACCTTCACCGTGAACTCTTTTTCAAAGACCTTCTCTATGACAGGGTGGAGGGTCGGATACGTAGCCTGTCCCGAAAAGTTCGCTAAGGTAATAGCCAACCTGAACAGCCAGACCGTTTCGAACGCCACCACCTTCGCCCAGTACGGCGCCCTCGAAGCCCTGAAGAACCCAGAGGGTAAGAAATTCGTCGAGGAGATGGTCTCCGAGTTCGGGAGGAGGAGGGAGAGAGCCTTTGAGCTTCTCTCCTCCCTTCCCGGTGTGTCCGTGGTCAAGCCCGGAGGAGCCTTCTACCTCTTTCCCAACTTCTCCGCTTACTCTAAAGAGGTGGGAGGGGATGTGAGGCTCGCTGAACTCCTCCTCGAGGAGGGGAGGGTAGCCTGCGTTCCCGGTTCCGCTTTCGGTGCGGAAGGGTACCTCAGGATCTCTTACGCCCTTCCGGTAGAGAGGGTAGAGGAGGGGATAGAGAGGATAAGGTCTGTTCTCGAGAGGTTGAGCAAGAGCTAAAGGGTGATATATTTTTATCTCTGGTATGAAGATCTGGGCATTTCTTCTTGCACTTATTCTGCTCTCCTGCGGCTCTCAGGAAAGGTCTGAAACGGGCAAGAGCGTGAGCGAGAACGTTCCGAAGAAGGTGATAATCCCGAAAAAGGACTACGCCCTCCTCATAGTGGAGAGCAAGAGCTGTATATACTGCAAGCAGCTCAACAAGGACATAGAAACCGAGAAGGCTCTCCAAGAAGCCCTAAAGGATATAGACCTTTTCAGGATCCTTTACGAGAGCTACGCTCCGGTGAAAGCCAACTTCGGCGGGAAGATAATAGAGACCTCCGAAAACGAGCTTGCGAGGATCCTGAACGCCCTCTCCTTCCCATACCTCATCTTCTACGACAGGGAAGGAAACATAATACTCAGGATACCCGGATACCTATACCCCAACCAGCTCGTCTGCGTGATAGACTTTGTGAAGACGGGAGCTTACAAGAACGAAAGCGTCACCTCTTATCTCAAGAGGAAGAACTGTGCATGAGGGTTTTTCTCTTTGACCTCGACGGGACCATTATAGACTCCGCCGAGGACATAGCCCTCTCCCTCAAGCTCACCCTCGAAGAGATAGGAATACCTGAGAGGATGCCGAAAGATGTGAGAAGCCTCATAGGAGGAGGGGTGAGGACGCTCCTTGAGAAGGTCCTCGGAGAAGAATTCAAAGAAGAATACGTTGAGGTCTTCAGGAGACACTACCTTAAAAACCCTGTCGTTTACACGAAGGTGTATCCGGGCGTTGAAGGGATCTTGAGGGAGCTGAAAAGAAGGGGGAAGAAGCTCTGCGTGGTTTCGAACAAGCTCGAAGACCTCTCCAAGGAGATCCTGAGAAGGCTAAATATAGCTCACCTTTTCGACCTCATCGTAGGTGGTGACACCTTTCCGGAGAAGAAGCCCTCTCCGGTTCCCGTCCTCAGAAGCCTCGAGATCTTGGGGGAGGAGCCTTCGGAGGCTGTCATGGTTGGGGATACGGAGGCGGACCTGCTCGCCGGTAAGAAGGCGGGAACGAAGACAGCCATAGCCCTTTGGGGCTACGTGAGGCTCGACTCCGAAAAGCCAGACTTCTTCCTTAAGAGACCCGAAGACCTACTCAGTTTAGCATAGCGAGGATCTGGTGCCTTACAACGTGGGCGGGCTTGTAGTCGGGTTCTATCTTAAGAGCTGTCTCCACCTCTTCGAGGGCTTCCTTTAGCTTCCCCATCATCATGTAAGCTCTCGCCAAGTTTATGTGGGGGTAGTGTCTCGGTTCGTAGTTCTTGGCGATTATAGCCCTCTTCAGCCATGGGATCGCCTCCTCGAACCTTCCCATCTCTATGAGGTAAGCTCCTATGTCGTTGTAAGGGTTACCGTATTCGGGATCAAGCTCTATAGCTTTTTTGCAGTATTCGATCGCCTTCTCGTAGTCCCTCAACATGCTGTAAGCCCAGCCGAGGAAGGTGTAAGCCTTCGCTGTCGGCTTTATCTCTATGGATTTCTTGTAAAGCTCTATAGCTTTTTGTATCTCACCCATCATGTGATAAGAGTAAGCCTCTTGGAAGAGCCTCTCCGCCTCCTTCTCCGCAAACTCCATATCGACCCCTCCAAAATTAATATAGTCCGTGATATAAAATCTGACAACAGCATACTCAAAATATTTCCCTTCCCCCTGTTGTATAATAACGGAACTTCGGTATGTACCTTGAATACGAGAAGAAGCTCCTCGAACTCAAGGAGAAGATAGACAACCTGAAGGGGATCCTGAGGCTCGGAAGGAAAGAGGTAGAGAAGGAACTCAGAAAGCTCCAGAGGGAGTTCAGGGAAAGGGCAAAGAAAACTTACAGGAACCTATCTCCTTGGGAGAGGGTCCAGATATCGAGGCACCCGAGGAGGCCCCACACCTCAGACTACATAAGGTATATCTTCACCGACTTTGTTGAGATCCACGGCGACAGGAGGTTCGGAGACGACAAGGCTATAGTTGCAGGTTTTGCCTACTTTAGGGGAAAGCCCGTAGCTGTCGTGGGTCACGAGAAGGGAAAAGGGACTAAGGAGAAGATAGAGAGGAACTTCGGCATGCCCCACCCGGAAGGTTACAGGAAAGCGGTGAGGGTTATGAAGTTGGCGGAGAAGTTCAGGATGCCCCTAATTACATTCATAGACACGCCGGGAGCCTATCCGGGTATAGGGGCTGAGGAGAGGGGGCAGTCGGAGGCGATAGCGGAGAGCATGCTTACCATGTGCAGGCTAAAGGTCCCGACGATTACCGTCGTGATAGGGGAGGGGGGAAGCGGAGGTGCTTTGGCTATAGGCGTGGCG
>WFYM01000105.1 GCA_015490115.1 Aquificaceae bacterium | reverse complement strand
TGGTCCATAACGTTTACAGCCATGTTCGGGTCTATGCTCCTTAGAAATTCCATCACCTCCTTGGTTGTGGATACGCCGTTGGGAAGGACGAGGTGCCTCACTATGAGACCCCTCACCGCGACGCCCATACCGTTTACCTTGAGGGGTCCCACCTGACGGTACATCTCCTTTATGGCTTCCACAGCGTGCTTCGGGTAATCTTTGACTTTTGAATACTTCCTACCGAACTCCCTGCTGAGATATTTGAGATCCGCAAGGTATATGTCCACAACACCGTCGAGGAGCTTAAGGGATTCTAAAGAGTCGAAGGAGGAGGTGTTGTAAACCAAGGGGATCCTGAGACCTTTTTCGACGGCTATGAGGAGCGCTTCGAGTATCTGGGGAACGACGTGGGAGGGGGAGACGAGGTTTACGTTGTGGCATCCCATCTCCTGAAGCTCCAGCATCATGCGGGCGAGTTCCTCCGGTTTTACTTCTCTTCCCTCACCGAAGTGGCTTATCTCGTAATTTTGGCAGTAAACGCACCTCATGTTGCAGTAAGAGAAGAATATGGTCCCGCTACCCCTCGTGCCTCTTATGGGAAACTCCTCACCCCTGTGGGGGAAGTAGCTCGAGACGATCGCGTACCTCCCGGTCTTGCAGTAGCCGAGTTTGTTCTCTATTCTGTTCACTCCGCACTCGTGAGGACAGACTTTGCAGGAGAGGAGCATCTCTTTTGCTCTTTCTACCCTCTCCTTTAGCTCTCCCGTTTCGTAGAGTTTCAGGTATGAGGGGTAGTCCATGGCTTTACCTCTTTTGGTGGGTCGGGCGGGATTCGAACCCGCGACCCCGGGATTAAGAGTCCCGCGCTCTGCCAGCTGAGCTACCGACCCTTACAGGATCTAAAATATACTCCTCAGGGAGCTTAAGGTATCGATCAGGTTCCTCAGGGCTTTGCCCCTGTGAGAGATCCTGTCCTTCTCTTCGGGGGGAAGTTCCGCCATAGTTGAACTGTAGCCATCGGGTATGAAGACGGGATCGTAGCCGAAACCTCTCTCACCCCTTGGCTCTTCCGCTATCTTCCCCTTGCACTCCCCGTGTCCGAACACACCGCCCCCTCCGGTATAGAGAACGACCCAAGCCACGAACCTCGCCTTCCTATTTTTTTCTCCCTCGAGGAGTCTGAGGAGCTTTCTTATGTTCGCCTCATCAACCGAAACTTTTAGCTCCTCTACACCACCGAAATCGATCGAGTAAAACCTGCTCGAGTAAACACCGGGGTATCCGCCGAGGGCTTCTACTTCCAAACCCGAATCGTCAGCGAGTGAAGGCAGTCCGAACCTCTCAAAATACGCCCTCGCCTTTATTAGGGCGTTTTCCAAGAAGGTCCTACCTGACTCCTCGACTTTGAGAACCTCGGGGGGTCTCGAAACCTCGATCCCGAAGGGTCTGAGGATCCTCTCGATCTCCTTCAGCTTTCCCACGTTAGAAGTTGCGACGAGGACCTTCATCTTCTCCATAGGCTCTTTATCTTCTCCCAAAAGCCCACCTCTTCGAGGAGGGCAGGCTTTTCCTCGTAGATGAACCTGTCTATGAAGTCGTCCAAGAGTATGAACCTGTCGCAGACTCTTCTGAGCTGGTGGGAGCTTGTCTTTTTGAAGGAGGCGTTCTCCACCCTCTTCCCGATCCTTTGGACCTCCTCCACCGTGTAGACGAAGTCGCTGTCACCGCTCACGAGTATCGCCGTGTCGTAAGCGTCTTGATAGGCTAAGGAGAGCATGTCGGTTGCGAGCATTATGTCCACCTCCTTTTCCACGAACTCACCGGAAGGTAGCCTCTTCAGCTTCGCCGTCTTTACCTTTATCCCGGACATGGAGAGTTCCTCGAGGAACCTCTTCTGCCTTGTGAAGCTCTCCCACTCCGGGGTCCCCTTCTTTATGTCCTTCTCCTGAGGGACGGCTGTGTAAAAGTATGTCCTCACGAGCCTCCTGCTTTCCCTCAGAAACTCGACGAGCTTTGAGTAGTTAACCTTTATGTTCAGATACCTTATACCGTGGAATATGTTTGAGCCGTCTATGAAGATCATTATCCTCTCGTCGTTCATAGGGCGAACCTGAGGAAGAAAGAGGTCCTCAGACTATTTTACTTAAAACCTCCCTTATATACCTGTCCTTCTCCTTGTCGTCTTCGGACCCGAGGACGCCCACCACCTCCCAACTTCCCTCTTTTTTCCTCAAGTATATCCTGCCTCCGGGGACCCTCACCTTGTAGACCTCCCTCGCTACGGTCAAAGGTTCAGCCTTTATACCTTTTATAGAGAGCTTCGAGAGTTCCCTCAAGAACCTCCTCCTCTTGTCCGGTGGGAGTCTCTCAAGTTCTTCCACAGCCCTTTCCGAGAACTTGAGGGAGAAGGTATCCTCCAGTATTCTCTTTACCGTCTCCTTTTGTGGTAAAGCCCTGTCCTTTTCCGCCTCAAGCTCCGCTATCTTCCTCTCGAGTTCCGAAACTTTGGATTTTAAGTTCTCAGCTTCTTCCTTCAGCCTCTCGTTTTCGTCCGCGTATATCTCGACGAGTTCTTGGAGCTGTATGAGTTCCCTGATCAGCTTTTTCCTCTCCCTTCTCAGGCTCGTGACCTCCTCCCTACCGGTCTCACCTCCTGTCCTCAGCATGTCGAGGAGCTGAAAGAGCTTCCTGTTCGTCTCTATCAGCCTCGACACTTTTTCCCTGTATTCCTTTATCTCCTTTTGGAGCTGGTTTATCTTCTCCCGCTGGTCTTTTTCTTTTTCGATCTTCTTGAGTTCGGACTCGAGTTCCCTCAGCTTTATTTCAGTCCTTATCCTCTCAGCCCTTACCCTGTCAAGCTCCTTGAGAAGCTCCTCCCTCTCCCTCTCGATCATCCTCCTCTCCTTCTCAGCGGAGGACTCGAAGAGAGCAACGAGCATGAAGGTGAATATGACGGGTGGGAGATCCCTCACTATTATCTCGAGGTCCCTGAAGTAGAAGCTAAGAGCCACTATCTGAACGAAGAAGAGGTATCCCATCCACTGGACTATTCTCTCCCTCTCCCCGAAGACCCAGCTAAGGTAAAGGACAGAGCTGTAAGAGAGGACGAGGACCTTGTGATCCACATCTTCGGGAAAGAGGGGAACAGGGGAGAGTCCCGTGTCGGTTATATACCAGAGGAAGAAGTTGTAGGAGACTATGAGGAACAGTAAGGTAAGGGACTCTCTCATGAAGTAAAATTTAATCTTATGAGAAGGGTTCTGATCTTCTTAGAAGATCTCGTCGAAGACTCGGAGTTTTTGTATCCCTACCTCAGGTTCAAGGAGGAGGGGTTCGAGGTCGTCTCCGCAGCTCCCCGTATGGGTGAGTTCAAAGGAAAGAAGGGTATGACCTTCAGACCGGACAGGACCCTCAGTGAGGTAAAGGGTGAGGAGTTCGACTGTGTCTTCATACCGGGGGGATACGCTCCCGACAGGCTGAGGAGATACAAAGAAGTCCTCGACATAGTGAGGAGGCACTTCGAAGGGGGGAGGCTCGTCTGTGCGGTATGCCACGGACCTTGGGTCCTCATATCCGCCAAGGTGGTCGAAGGAAGGAGGGTGACGGGTTTTTACGCCATAAAGGACGACCTCGAAAACGCGGGAGCTGTATACACCGGGGAACCTGTGGAGGTGGACGGGAACCTGATCACGGCGACGGACCCCTCAGCCATGCTGAAGATGATGAAGGTTATCCTGAAAGCCCTCTCGTGAAGCTTATACTTTTTCTACTCTTTTCTGTCTCTTTTGGGAGGGACCTCCTCCTCGTTTCCGTTCAGCCCTTCCTTTGGACCGTAAGGGAGATCGCTGGCGACAGGTTCGAAGTGGAAGTGATCGCACCTCCGAAGGCGGACTACCACACCTACGAGTTAAAGCCGAAGGACCTCATCAAGGTAGCGAGGGCGAAGGTCGTCTTCGTCACGGGTTTTCCCTTAGGAGGCTGGGAGAGGAGGATCGAGGAGTTGGCAAAAGAAAAAGTCTACAAACTCTACACGGAAAGACCCGAAGACCCGCACCTCTGGATGTCGCCGAGGAGGATGGTCCGCGTTGCGGAAAGGGTTTACAGGGTTCTCTCCGAGGTGGAGCCGGAAGGTTCCGAAACTTTTAAAAGAAACTACGAGAGGGTAAAAGAGGAGCTGAGGAATCTCGACATTAAGTTTTCCCGGGTTCTCGAAAGTTGCACCTCAAGGCTCCTGCCCGAAACCCACACCTCCCTCACCCTCCTCGCAAAGGACTACAAGCTCAAGCACATACCCCTCTCGACGGGGGGACACCACGGCGACTTACTACCCGGAAGGTTCGCCCGTTTCATGAAGGTCCTGAAAGAGAAAGGTTTGGACTACGTTTTCGCCCCTCAAATGTCAGGTCTCGCTGAGAAGCTCGAAAGGGAAAAGATCAAGGTCTTCCTCTTGGACGTCAGGATGTTCGGTGACTACCCAGCTGTTATGGAGAGGAACCTTAAGGTGATCGGAGAGGCTCTCGGATGCGGGAGGTGATAAGGGTAGAGGACATCAGCTTCAGCTACGGCGGGAGTTCTCCGGTTCTCGAGGGGGTGAGCTTTTCCGTCGAGGAGGGGGAGTTCCTCTGTATAGTCGGACCGAACGGTGCAGGCAAAACTACGCTCCTTAGGATCATCCTCGGACTGCTCAAGCCTCTCTCAGGCAGAGTTTCGGTAACGTCGAAGAGTATGGGCTACGCACCCCAGAGGCTCGAAGTTGAGAGCCTGTTTCCGGGAACGGTCTGGGAGATCTTGAGGTCTTCGGGCGGTAAAGTTAGTGACCTTGTGGATAGGCTCCACCTCGAAGGTTTAGTAAAGAGGAGGTTCACCGAGCTTTCCGGAGGCGAAAGGAGGAAGGTCCTCCTCGCGTTAGCCTTTTCTTCGGACCCCGATACCTTACTTCTCGATGAGCCGACGGCGGGTCTCGATGCCCACACCGCGAAGCACGTAGAAGAGATCCTGAGGGAAGTAAAAGGGCTAAAGACGGTCCTTTTGGTCTCCCACGACGTTCGCCTCGTCTCCTCTTTAGCGGACAGGGTCCTCTGCCTCAACAGGAGGGTCCACTACTTCGGACCGCCTGAGGAGGTCCCAGCCCTCGTAGAGGACCTCTTTGGGATAGGGGGTGTATGAGTTGGAACTCCTCGGATACGAATTCGTCCAGAGGGGGATCTTGGCTGGTCTTGTGGTCTCCGTAGTGTCGGGGGTGGTGGGTGTGTTCTTGGTTCTGAGGAGGCTCTCCTTTTTGGGTGCGAGCCTCTCCCACATAGCCTTCGGAGGTGTAGCCCTCGGCTTTTTGACGGGAACTGACCCGTTCCTTTTTACGCTCCTTATTTCCCTTCTCCTTTCCAACCTCACCCGCTGGGCTATGGGGCGCGTCCCGGGAGATGCACTTCTTGCCCTCCTCTTTTCGGCGGGGGCATCGGTGGCTGTTTTGGTCTTGGGAGTTTCGGAGGAGTTCGGGGAGGAGGTGTTCGGCTACCTCTTCGGTAGCGTATTTTTGGTGTCCGAGGGGGACCTCTTCCTCATACTCCTCGCCTCCTCCTTCCTGATCGGGTTCCTGCTCCTCAGCTACAAAAGTCTTCTCCTTACCTCCTTCAACGAAGAGGTGGCGAAGGTAAAGGGTGTGAACGTGAAGCTCACGGAACACATGCTCGTTTCCGCAGCTTCGGTGGTGGTTGTCCTCAGCGTCAAAGTTGTGGGCGTAGTCCTTACCTCTTCCCTTATAGTAGTTCCAGCCCTCACCTCTTTGATGCTCGCCCGCTCCTTCTTAGGCTCCCTCCTCCTTGCGGGGACCTTATCGGGTGTCTGTCTTCTCTTCGGCGTTTTTCTTTCGCTTCTCCTCGACCTTCCGCCGAGCGGGACAACCGTTGGACTCTCCACCCTCCTCTTCTTCGCTGTTCTCCTTAAGAAATCCCTCCGTTAGGGAGTAGATTTATAAGGATGAAGAAGAGGACATTCAAGATAAGTCTCATAGTGGAAGCCTTCCAAAATCTGGAGAGGTCTTACGTGGACCTCAAGAAGCACCTCTCCCTGCCGAAGGAGGAGTTTACGAAGAACGGCTTACTCCTCGACAAGGTGAGGGTCGACTTCAACCTCGCCTTCGAGAGCTGTATGAGGGTTTGCAGGCACATGTCCACAGTTCTCGGTCTCAAGACAAGCTCCAAGGACTGCTTGGTAAAGCTCGGAGAACACATAGGAATGGATAACCTTGAGGGGCTGAGGTCCCTTACCGAGTTTTACATAAGGTACAGGGACCTGAAGGAGTCCGTCTCTTCCGAAGAGCTTTACGACTTTCTGAAGGAGAACCTTATAACTTTCAAAGAGTTCGCAAGGTCCGTAGTCGAATACGTTAAGAAGACCACGGGGAACTACCTCCTCATAGACTTCGAACTCCTGAACGAAAAGGCGAGGTTCATAAAGGACTCGGTGAGGAAGATAAACTTTGTCCTCTCTCAGGGTCTCGAGGAGTTCAGGTCAAAGCCCATGTATTACGACAGGACCAAATACTTCTATCAGGTAGCTTACGACTCCCTCTTCGAGATATGTAAGCACCTCGCCCCCAAGTTCGGCATAAAGAGGTTCGGAGACGACTGTCTTTCGAAGATGGTCGAGGCGGGTATAATACCAGACAGGTATTACATGGACCTTTTTAAGATGACGAACCTCAAGAACAAGCTGATAAGCACTTGGGAGGTCCCGCCCGAGGAGCTTTTCGAGTCTTTAAAAGAGCTAAACCCAAAGTTCGAGCTTATAGTGAAGGAGATCTCAAAAAGCCTGAAGAAGCTTCTGGAGGAGAGGGGATGGACCTCTTCATAACGGGTGTGGGTTCGGGACTCGGAAAAGCCCTCGCGGAGGAGGGGCTAAGGAGAGGCTACAAGGTCCACGCCCTGAGCAGGAAGCTACCTGAGAGCTTGAAAGGTAAGGTGAACTTCCGCTATTGTGATCTCAGGGACCTCGAGAAGGTATACCCTACCGTGAGGGAACTCCTCTCCGGGATCGGGGTCCTCGACCTCGTAATACTGAACGCCGGGGTTCTGGGGGAGTTCGGAGACATGAGGGAGGTATCCCTCAGGACCTTCAAGGAGGTCATGGACGTCAACGTCTGGGCTAACAAGCTCATAATCGACGCCATAATGGATTCGGGTATAAAAGTTAAGGTCCTCATAGGTATATCCTCCGGGGCTTCGGTGAACTGCAACAGGGGCTGGGGAGCTTACGCCGTGTCAAAAGCAGCTCTCAACTGTCTCCTGAAACTCTATTCGAGGGAGATGGAGGGGACGCACGTTATAGCCTTGGCTCCCGGTCTCGTCCTCACCCCCATGCTCGAAGAGGTGATGAAGCAAGACGAGGAGAGGTTTCCCTCCGTGAGGAGGATAAAAGAATCCCCGAAGAGGACTCCGGAAGAGGCTGCGAGGCTCATCTTCGACACTATACCCAAGCTCCTTGAGTTCGAGAGCGGTTCCTTCGTGGACATTAGGAAGATATGAGCTTTACGATCCTCTCCACTATGAACTTTGCGCTTTCTATCTTCCTTTCGAAGGAGAACTCCTCGTAGCTCTCTTTGGTGATCAGGAAACCCCTGTGGTGCTTCGAACCTATCACGTCGACGGGGTTCGCGACGATCATGTCGATGTTCTTCTCCTTCAGCTTCTTCTTTGCGTTTTCCAAGAGGTTTTCCGTTTCGAGGGCGAAGCCGACGAGGAACTTGTTCCCTTTCCTCCTTCCGAGTTCGGAGAGGATGTCCTCCGTCCTCTCGAGCTTTAGGGTGAGTTCGGAGGACCTCTTTATCTTGCTACTTTCTCTTTTCCTCGGTCTGAAGTCCGAGACAGCAGCGTTCATAATAACGAGGTCAGCCCATTCGAGGTTCTCAAGGACAGCCTTTCTCATCTCCTCGGAGGTCCTCACCCTCAAGATCTCCACCTCGGGAGGTTCCTCAGCGGTAGTGTATCCTGCTACTACCTTGACCTCAGCTCCCTCCCAGCTCACCACCCTCGCGAGGGAAAAACCCATCTCACCGCTCGAATCGTTGGATAAGAACCTCACGGGGTCTATATACTCCCTCGTAGCACCGCAGGTGATGAGGACCCTCTTTCCTTTCAGCCTTTTCGGACTCAAAGCGTAAATTATCCAGTGGACGAGCCTCTCTTTACTCGCGAGCCTCCCCTCCCCCTCCTCCTCGCAGGCGAGGACCCCGCTCTCAGGCTCTATGACGATCACACCTTTTTCCTTCAGCTTCCTCAAGTTCTCCTGAACGAAAGGGTTTTTGTACATCACCGTGTTCGCGGCGGGTGCGACGAGGAGGGGACCTCCGTAGGCGAGGACCGTTGTGGTTAGGAGGTTGTCACCTATGCCGTTTGCTATCTTGGATAGGGTGTTCACGGTGCAAGGTGCTATGAGGAAGACTTCAGCCCACCTCGCCAAGCTTATGTGGAGGAGAGGGTCCCCCTCCCAGTCGACGTGGACCTCGTTTCCCGAGAGGGTCTCGAAGGTGAGCTTACTTACGAACCTCTCCGCGAAAGGTGTCATCACAACCTTCGTTTCGAAGCCCTCCCTCCTGAGATCCCTTATAAGCTCGCAGACCTTATAAACCGCTATGCCCCCGGTGACACCGAGAAGGACCCTACCCATCCTCGAGGCACCACCTAAGGACCGCCATCCTCACGAACACACCGTTTTTTACCTGTTCGTATATCAGGGACTTTTCCGAGTAGACAAGCTCCCCCTCCATGTCCACCTGCCTGTTTACGGGACCGGGGTGCATAAAGAACTTCTTTATCTTGGAATACCTCTCCTTTGTGAGACCGAAGTTTTTGAAGTAGCCCTCCTCGGAAGGTATGAGCTTTTCCCTTTGTCTCTCCTTCTGGATCCTTAGCCAGATGACGACGTCCGCCCACTCTATACCTTCGTCCACGCTGTCGAAGACCTTTTCAATACCGAAGACTTTTACGTCCCTCGGTATCAAGTTCTTCGGTCCCGAGACGGAGACCTCAGCCCCGAACATCCTAAGGAGAGGCGCCCCCGATCTGAACACCCTGCTGTGGGTTATGTCTCCAACGTAGAGGACCCTCACACCCGAAAGATCCCCCAGCTTCTCCACGAGGGTGAAGAGGTCAACAAGTCCTTGGGTAGGATGCTGGTGCGTCCCGTCACCAGCGTTTATGAGGGAGATCTTAAGGGACCTTACCGCGTCCTCGTAAGGGAAGAAGACGAAGGGAACCCTGAAGACAACACACCGAAATCCGAGGGCTTCGAAGGTCTTCAAGGTATCGAAGAAGCTCTCACCCTTTACCAAAGAGCTTTCCGAGCCTGTTACCACGGACGCTTCGAGACCAAGCTCCCTGCAAGCCCTCTCAAAGGAGAGCCTCGTCCTCGTCGAAGGCTCTAAGAAGAGGAGGACCACGTTACCTTCGAGCTTCGGGACCTTGCCCTCTTTTATCTCTTTCGCTATCTTTAATATCCCTTGGACGTCCCCTTTGGAGAGGTCGAGGGAGGAGATGAGGCTTCTCATCTTAAAGTTGTTATTTTAACCTATTGACCTCTGTCATAACTGGGTCCGTCGGGAGAAAGATATTAACTAATGTAAAATTAATGGAGGAGGTGAGAAGAGATGAGCTTTGAATACAGCGATAAGGTTCTCGACCACTTCTTGAACCCCAGAAACGTTGGGGTTCTTGAGGATGCGAACGGTATAGGACAGTGCGGTAATCCAGCTTGCGGAGACGCCATGCTCTTTACCATAAAGGTAAACCCCGAAACCGATATCATAGAGGACGTCAGGTTCAAGACTTTCGGTTGCGGTTCCGCGATAGCTGTCAGCTCCCAGCTTACCGAGATGGTAAAAGGGAAGCCCATCCAATACGCCCTCAACCTCACCTACAAGGACATTTTCGACGAGCTTGGAGGTCTCCCGCCTCAGAAGATCCACTGCACGAACCTCGGTCTCGAGACGCTCCACGTAGCCATTAAGGACTACCTCCTCAAGCAGGGAAGGGTGGAGGAGGCCTCCAAGATACCCGACTGCTACGAGGAGGAGGAAGAGGAGGAGAAGGGCGAGTTCGAGTTCCTCTCGAGCGTCTGATGGGGAAGGTAAGGGCTGTCGCGCTCCTGAGCGGAGGGCTTGACAGCACCTTAGCTGTCCGCCTCCTCTTGGACCAAGGCATAGAGATCAAAGCCCTCCACTTCTACACTGGCTTTTGCATAACCGAACACAAGAGACGCCTTGGTCTCAAGAGGGAGGACGGACAGCACTACGTGAATCCTGCTTTGAAGGCGGCAGCCCAGCTCGGAGTCCCCTTAGAGATAGTTGACATATCCGAAGAATACTACGACATAGTCCTTAACCCTAAGTTCGGCTACGGAAAGAACGTAAACCCCTGCGTCGACTGCAGGATCTTCATGCTCAAGAAGGCAAAGGAGATAATGGAGAGGGAAGGTTACCACTTCGTCGTCACGGGGGAGGTCCTATACCAAAGACCCATGAGCCAGACACCCCAGAGGCTAAAGCTGATTGAAAGGGAAGCTGGTCTCGAAGGTTACGTCCTGAGACCCCTCTCCGCCAAAGTTCTCCCACCCACGATCCCGGAGATAAAGGGTTGGGTGGACAGGTCCAAGCTCCTCGGGATAAAGGGGAGGAGCAGGAAGGTCCAGATAGAGCTTGCCAAAAGATACGGACTCGAATACGAACAGCCCGCGGGTGGTTGCTGCTACCTCACCGACGAGACTTACGCAGCCCGCTTCAGGGAAGCGTTCGCCGTAGAAGGAAAGGTAACTAGGGAGGACTTGGTTCTGTTCGCTGTAGGGAGACACATAAGACTACCCTCCGGTGTGAAGCTGATAGTGGCAAGGAACGAAGGTGAGGTGAGGTTCCTGAGGGGCTTCAGAAGCAGATACAACTATGCCTACAGAAAGGACGGAAAGGGGACCTTCGCCCTGATCAAGGGAGACCCGCCAGAGGAGGAGCTTCAGATCATAGCGGATATCATAGCGAGATACTCGAAGAGGGAACAATGTGAAGTATGTATGAAGGTGGGAGAAAGGGAGATAACTCTCATAGGGACACCCGCAGACGACAGCTTCATAGAGCGGTTTAAAATATACCACAAGCAGGGAGTTAAGGGATGAAGCTGGAGGACATAAAGCCTGACGTAGCCCACGACGTTACGGGAACCTTCTGCCCCGTTCCTGTAGCGGAGACCGCAAAGCAGATAAAGGAGATGAAGATAGGTCAGATCCTCGAGCTTATAGCGGACGATCCGGGAGTCGTCGAGGACATACCCGCTTGGTGCAGGTCTACGGGTCAGGAGTTCCTCGGCATGTACGAGGAGGACGGGGAGTACCACCTCTTCGTGAGGAAGGTGAGGGAGCTGAAATGACCCTCCAGAAGATAAGCGAGGACACGCTCCTTAAGGACCTCTTCGAGGCTCTCCCCGAGAGCAAGGATATACTCATGGAATACGGCTACTCCAAGATAGTTGAGTTCGACGTCGAGGACGTAGTCGTGGACAAGCTCACCTTAAAAGGACTCCTCAGGCTCGCGGGTTTCGGGGAGAAGGAGACGGTGGAGGTGGTCCGCAAAATACAGGCTCTTTATAATAAAAAGTTGGAGGAGATGAGATGACCGGGAAGGAGTTCGACGAAGTTGAGAAGGTTTTGGAGAGGATAAGACCTGCCCTCAAGGATCATCAGGGTAGCCTCAAGCTCGTCAACATAAAGGACGGTGTCGTATACCTCCAGTTCGTGGGAGGGTGTTCCGACTGCCCGGTGGTCGACATTTCTCTCAAGAACGTTGTCGACATAGCTATCAAGGGTAACCTCGGTTGGGTGAAGAGGGTCGAGATCCTCCCGAGCAAGATCAACCTCGCATGACCGTAACGGGCGGTTCGGAGGTATACGGGGTAATAGGCTACCCCGTCTCCCACTCCCTCTCGCCCGTATTCCAAAACGCAGCCTTCTCATACCTCGGTATAAAAGCTGTCTACGTTCCTTTCGAGGTAAAGCCTGAGGATTTAAAGACAGCCCTCGAGGGTCTGAGGAAAGCCGGTGTCAAGGGTCTAAACGTCACCATACCCCATAAGGAGGCTGTCCTCGAGTTTGCGGACACGCTAAGCGATGAAGTAAAAGCCATAGGAGCCTCGAACACCTTAGTCCTTTCCGAAGAGGGCATCTCAGCCTACAACACCGACTGGATAGGTTTCCTGAGGGCTGTTGAGGAGATCGTGGACCTCAGCAAAAAGAAGGTCCTCCTCCTCGGAGCGGGGGGGTCCGCGAGGGCGGTCTCCTATGCCCTAAAGCTCAGAAACTGTGAAGTTTACATCTGGAACAGGACAAGGTCTAAGGCTGAGGAACTCGCAAAGAAGTTCAGCTTCGAAACTGTAAGCTCACCTGAAGAGGCTCTTGGTTTCGTAGACATTATAGTGAACACAACTAGCGTCGGTCTGAAAGGAGACGATGTCCTCTTCAACTACGACCTCATAGAACCGAGACACGTTGTCGTAGACCTCATATACAGGGACACACCCCTCATAAGGTCCGCAAAGGAGAAGGGTTGCCTCTTTCAGAACGGCTTTCCCATGCTCGTCTATCAAGGGGCGGAGAGTTTCAGGATATGGACGGGGTGCGAACCACCCGTCAAGGTGATGAAGCTCTCCCTCAAAGACTTCGGATACCCTACAGACTCTCCCAGAACTCCTTCGAGAACTTAGAAGCAGCCTCCTTGAAAGCCTTTATAACTATCCTGTCCTTCGAGGGTAGCTTGTCCGTTCTCTTCATACCTTTGGAACACTGGGTAGCCTTAGATTTCCCGCTGTAAATACCCGCAAGCAGAAGACTCCCCTTCCTCGCGTCAGCGAGCTTCGCGGAGACGGAAACCTCAGCGGTCCTCTTTACACAGACCTTCTCCTCTTTGGTGTATGTCTTTTCGTTGTAGTTCACCGAAATGGGTTCGACGACGACAACGAGGTCAAGATCGGAAGCCTTCCCGACCCTCACTATCTCCTCGGGGGAGAAGCTTCTCACCCTTTGGATCTCCTTCCTCGTGATAAGCACAACGTCAACCCTCTCCCTCATCAACGATTCCTTTATGGTTCTCGTTATCGGGGGTCTGAGGAGCGTAGCTTCAAATTCTCTCACAGCGAGCTTCTGGTAAGCCGGGTCTATACCCCTCCTTTCTAAGAGGACCACCTTCACCCTCAGGGTCTCTTTGCCGACGATCTTGTGTATAGGTGTCTTCGTCGCACCGCAGCCGAAGATAAGAAAAGCAAACACGATAAGCGTCCAGAACCTCATACCGCATATATTTTATCAAGAACTTATAATTATCATGATGGGGGAGATATACGCCCTCGGTCTCAACTTCAAGACAGCCCCGATCGAGGTGAGAGAAAAGATCGCCTGTTCCAAAGAGGACCTCAAGAGACTCCTTCCATACCTCAAAGCCGTGTCCGGAGTAGAGGAGCTTTGCATACTCTCCACCTGCAACAGGGTCGAGATCTACACCTTCTCACCGAGGGAGGAGAACGTAGACCTCCTCACGGACATGTTTTTGGACGTTAAGGGTTCCCCCGAAGCGAAGAAGCACTTCTTCCTGAAAAGGGGTGAGGAGGCTGTATACCACGTCTTCAGGGTAGCTTCGAGTTTGGACTCTATGGTCGTCGGAGAGCCTCAGATAGTAGCTCAGTTCAAGGAAGCCTTCCAGATAGCGAGGGAGTCGGGAACCCTTGGGAAGATACTAAACAGACTCTTCGAAAAGGCTCTGAGAGCTTCAAAGAGGGTAAGGACCGAAACGGGTATAAGCAGGAACGCGGTCTCAGTTAGTTACGCGGCTGTCGAGCTTGCGAAGAAGATATTCGGGGACTTAAAGAAGGCTAAGGTCCTCCTCGTCGGTGCCGGGGAGATGGGGGAGCTTGCTGCGAACTACCTAAAGAAGATAGGATGCACCCTCTACATAACCAACAGGACCTTCGAAAAGGCTCTCAAGATATCCCAAGAGCTGGGGGGTAGCGCCCTCAGGTTCGAGGAGATAGAAGACTACCTCCCGAACATGGACATAGTCATAGTCTCCACAGGCTCTCCCACATACGTCATAACGAAGGATATGGTCCTAAGAGCGATGAGGGCGAGGAGATACGAACCCATGTTCATAATAGACATATCCGTCCCGAGGAACGTGGACCCGAAGGTGGGAACCGTTGACGAGATATTCCTCTACGACATAGACGACCTCAAAGAGGTAGTAGAAAGCAACTTAAAGGACAGGCTGAAGGAGGCGAGGAAAGGGGAGATAATACTTTGGGACGAGGTGAAGAAGTTCACAGCTTGGCTCGAGAGCCTGAAAGTAGAACCCCTAATCCTCGAACTGAAAAGGAGGGTAAAGGATATAGAAAGGGAAAGCCCTTACTTTAGGAGGGTCGTCTTCAGGGCTATAAGGGAGATGAAGAGGAACCCGGACGTGGCGAATATAATATTTAGAATACTCGCAGAGGAGGTAGAGGATGTCCACGGAGGAGAAAGCCTACCCTATGTCCATAACAGAACTGATGGAGCTTGAGGGGGAATACGCCATCAGGGCTTACATACTTATAAAGGCGGAACCGAGGGAGATACCTTCCATAATGCTCGCACTCTCGACCTTCGAAGGTGTGAAGACGGCGGACGTGGTCACGGGTCCTTACGATATAATCGTCTTCGTGGAGGTCCCGAATCAGGACGAACTCGGTAAGCTTGTGATAAACAAGATACACTCCCTCGAGGGGGTGAAGGAGGCACTCACCTGCGTGGTGGTGAAGATATGAGCTACCCTAAGGTGATCGAGGAGGAGGACAGGATAATAGTCATCTACTCGAGCGAGCCTGTCCACTCCCAAGAGGAGGACGACGGGGTGATCCTCTTCTACTCCAAAGACGGTGACATAGTTAAGATAATTATCCCGAAGGATGAGGATCACCACCTCATATACCTCTGAGAGCTTCCTCGTAGAGGGAGGGAAGAGGCTACGCGGGAGGGTGAAGGTCTCCGGATCGAAGAACGCCTCCTTGCCCATACTCTTTGCCACGCTCCTCACGGACAAGGAATGCTCCCTCGAGAACGTCCCGGATCTCCTCGATGTGAGAAACACCCTACAGCTCCTTACCTTCCTCGGGGCTGAGGTGGTAAGGAAGGGAAGCACCGTAGAGGTCGACCCGAAGGGTGTCAGGAGGTGGGAAACACCCGAAGAGACGGTGAAAAGGATGAGGGCTTCCATACTCACCATGGGTCCGCTCCTTTCGAGGTTCGGGAGGGCTGTTGTTCCATTGCCGGGAGGGTGTTCGATAGGACCAAGACCGATAGACCAGCACCTTAAGTTCTTCTCAAGAGCCGGTGCGAATACCAGAGTGAGGAACGGAAAAGTTTTCCTCGAAATAGA
>WFYM01000104.1 GCA_015490115.1 Aquificaceae bacterium | reverse complement strand
CATGTATATCATTATATTATTTAGAGGGCTTATGTAGCCCTCCGGCTCCTTGGCAAGAGAATAGGTGGTGCATCAAAATGCTTTGATGATTTGATGTTTTGATGTTGTAGTTCTGGAGTCTTTGGTATTCAAGGGGTAGAGTGTGGTTCTTGAAGATGCATTTTCGGATACTGTAGCTATTTGAAAAAATAACATGTTTTGGGGACTTTCTCCTCTTGCCTAAATCCTTGACTTTTCGTATAATTTAAGATGTCAAGAAGTGGGGTTCCTAATTTACCGTGTGGAGTTGAAACTAAGCAGCTTTACAGCATAGAGGTAAAGGAGTTGGCAGGTTCCTAATTTACTGTGTGGAGTTGAAAGGCGATAACATACCAACCGAAAGACCCTTATCTCAGACGTTCCTAATTTACCATGCGGAGTTGAAAAGAGTTGAGCTATTATCAAGGTTTATAATCTATCCCTTATGCAAAAGGTCCTTATAGATCCTGAATCCCCGAAGTCGGAAAATGTAAAGAAGATAGTGAAGCTTGCCCTTCCCATAATAGTTGTGAACCTGCTCTATACGGTGGAGAGCATGTTCTCCCTGATCTTGGTCTCGGGTATATCCGCATCTGCTGTTGCCGCTGTTGGCTTTAGCCTCTCTCTCCTTTGGTTCATCTATTCCCTCATGGCTCTCTCATACACGGGAACGAGCGTCCTTGTCGCTCAGAAAGTGGGAGCCGGTGAAGATCCTTCTCCCGTGCTGTTTACGGGACTTTTCGTGTCATTTTTGATAGCCCTTCCCCTTACCTTCTTCGGGAAGGACCTCGTCCTTTTTTTGATGTCGGTGCTTGGAGCTTCCGAGAGGGTAGTTTCCCTCGCCTCAGAATACCTGACACCGATATTCTGGTTCATTACGGTGGGGTTTATGACGAACACATTCTACGGAGCTTTCAACGGTGCGGGGGACACGAAGACACCTATGAAGGTTGCGATCCTCATGAACGTGGTGAACATCTCGACCTCATACACGCTTATATACGGTAAGTTCGGTCTTCCGAAGCTCGGTGTTCAAGGAGCTGGGTGGGGTATAGTGCTTTCCGAAGCAATCGCCCTCCTCATATACACGTATCTTACCCTGATCAGGGGAAAACCTTTCCCTTTGAGGTTCGGGATAAAAAGGGAAGTTCTTATCAGTATGTTCAGGGTGGGAACTCCGACAGCCCTTGAGAGGGCTATAACGACGCTCTCCTTTAATATCTTTGTCGGCTTCCTCGCGGGTTTCGGGGACGAGGTCCTCGCAGCTCACCAGATAGGTCTTAGGGTCGAGAGCGTCTCCTTTATGGTGGGTTTCGGGTTTATGGTGGCAAGCACGGTGATAGCTGGTCAGAACTTCGGTGCGAGAAATATGGAGGGTCTCGTATACGGTGTTTGCCTTACCGCGAGGATAACCGCTGTGATCATGGGTCTTATGGGTCTGCTCTTCATAGCTTTTCCGAAATACCTCATACTTCCCTTCTCGAGGGACCCGGAAGTTATAAGCTGGGCTGTTTACTACCTCGTGATCGTGGGGATATCTCAGGTCCCCATGGCTTATGCCTCGATATATTCGGGTGCCTTGAAGGGTATGGGGAGAACTACCGTCCCGCTCCTTGTCAACGTATTCTCCTTTTGGGTCTTCAGGATAGTTCCCTCCTTCCTTATCCTTAAGGTCCTTTCAACCCCTTTGGTTCCTTGGGTCCTGATGACGGTAGAGACTTTCTTGAGGGCTTTGCTCTTTTATTTGGCTTTCAGGAGGGAGATCAGACGGCAAAGCTCCTCATCTTCTCCTCCACGTCACCTGCGACTTTGCTGATGTTCCTTATCTCGGTTGTTATCCTCTTCATGCTCTCCGTGTTTCTCTCCGAGATGGAGGTTATCTCGGTCATGTTGTCCCTTATTATGTCTATGGCTCTGCTTTGCTCCTCCATCGCCGTTGCTATGGCGTCTATTACTTTCGCTATCTCTCCGGTCACATCCTCTATCTTCCTGTAGCTGTCGACGAGTTCCTCGGAGGCGATCCTCCCCTCCTCAACGGTCCTTACAGCTTTTTCTATTAGGGCTGATATCTCTTTGGCTGCGTTCCCGGAGATCTCCGCGAGCCTCCTCACCTCGTCCGCGACTACCGCAAAGCCCCTTCCGAGTTCTCCAGCCCTCGCGGCTTCTATCGCAGCGTTAAGGGCGAGCAGGTTTATCTGCTCCGCTATGTCTATTATCGTCTCGGTTATCGAGTTCACCTCTTTACTCACCTCAACTATGTTCCCCATAGAGGTGTGCATGACGGTAACCTTGGATTTTCCCGTCTGTATAGCTCTTTCCATGTCGAGGGAGACGTTTTTTGCCCTTTGGGTCTCCTCTGATATCTGCCTTATGGCTTCCGAGGTCTCGTCGACGGAGGTCATTATGCTTGCTATGCTACTGCTCAGGTTTTCGTTTTCCTTCTCTATTTGATCAGTGCTTGTGTTGAGGGACTTTATGCTACCTGCTACGTTGATCAGTCCCTCCTTGACGCTACCGAGGAGGTTCCTGAGGTCCTTCAGGGCTTTGTTCACATACTCGACAAGCTCACCCATGTCTCCCTTGTAGGAGCCTTCGATCCTGACCCTGAGGTCTCCTTTCGAAACCTTTTCCATGACGTCCTTTACGGAGACGACGGCGTTCCCTACATCCTTTACCATCTGCTCGAGGGATTCGACGAGGTCGTCAAGCTCGTTCCTGAATTTTTTGAGCGCCACTTCTTTGAACCTCATGTTCTCCGCGAGCCTGTCGACCTCTCCAGATATGCTCGCTATCTGCCTTATTATCCCCCTCGATATGAAGTAGAGAATAGCGGAGACGACGAGTATAGAAGGTATCGTAACGCCGAGCATTATGACGTTAGCTTTGGCTATGTAAGACTCAACGCTCTTTTGCTCCTTCCTTATCTTTTCGAGCCTGTGGTTTATGAGGGTGTCGAGGAGGTCCATGGTGTCCTTGAAACCTGCTTTCTCTATCTCGACGAGCTGTTCCTTCGCCTCCTCGTAAGCCTCCATCTCGACGAGCTGGATCACCTGCTCTATGTCCCCCCCGTAGGTGAAGAAGGCGAGGTCCCTCGTCCACTCAGCCTCCTTCTTGTCCAGCTCTTTTTCCCTTTCCCTCAAGATCTTCAGTCTGCTCGTGAAGGCTCTTATGTTTTCCCTTATCCCCTTTCTGGCTTCTTCGCTTTTGGGATCGAGTATCAGGTTCCTCACCTCTATGGCTGTGCTTAGGAGGCTTATCTTCATCTCCCTGTAGAGGTCGAGGTAGTAAAGCTCTTTGTTGACACGCTTTATGGACTCTCCGACCCTCCTCTCGGTCATGTATATGACCGCACCGACCACGACAGCTACAGCGACGAGCATGATGTTGACTATGCCGAGCC
>WFYM01000103.1 GCA_015490115.1 Aquificaceae bacterium | reverse complement strand
CCTTTGAAGGTGAGGAGGAGGCTCTGGCAGGCGGGCTTCAGAACTATAAACAACGTGGTGGACGTAACCAACTACGTTATGGTCCAAGAGGGTCAACCACTCCACGCCTTCGACCTTGAGAAGCTGAGCGGGGGCGTAAGGGTAAGGTCAGCAAGGGAAGGTGAGAGGATAAGGACACTTGAAGGTAAGGAGGTTAAGCTCGACGGCTCTATTCTCGTCATAGCGGATTCGGAGAAGGCTGTCGCAGTAGCAGGAGTTGTGGGAGGGGAGGAGACGGCGGTGGGTCCCTATACGAAGAATATACTGCTCGAAGCTGCCTACTTCGAACCGAGAAGGGTGAGGAGGGCTTCCAAGAGGCTCGGCATCCAGACGGAAAGCTCTTACAGGTTCGAGAGGAACGTGGACATAGAGTGGCTAAGGAGCGCTCAAGACGTGGCAATTTCCATGATCCTCGAGTTGGCCGGGGGGAAGCTCGTAGCTTTGAAGGACCTCTACCCGAAGAGATACGAGCCTAAGAGGATATTCCTCCAAGCTGGAAAGTTTAACAGGTATTCGGGTTCCGATTTCGAAGCGGAAGAGGTGAGCAGGATCTTAAGCTCTCTCGATATACCCCACAAGATAAACAGGTGCGGTGTGGAGGTCTTCGTTCCCCCGCACAGGTCCTTCGACATGGAGAGGGACGTGGACGTTATAGAGGAGATAATGAGGGTAAAGGGTTACGAGAGCTTTCCCTCGGAGGTCATAGTCTTACCCTCGAAAGCTGAGGTGTTCAAAGACCCCTCTCGGGAGGTGGCTGACTACCTGAGGTCGATGGGTCTCAGGGAGGTGATAAACATATCCTACGAAGAGGGGGAGCTTTACGAGAAGCTAAGCATGGAAAAACCTAAGGTGGAGATAACGAACCCCCTCGTCCCCTCCCAAAGGTTCATGAGGTCGAGCCTGATACCTTCGCTCCTCAGGACAGCCCTCTACAACGAGAACCACTACAACCAAGACGTAGCCATATTCGAGATCGGGAGGGTCTTCCTCGAAGAGGAGGAACTCAGGGTAGGTATGCTCCTGAAAGGGAAAAAGAGAAGCTACCCCGAGGAGAGCTGGAACCCGAAGGACCTCTCTACGCTCGTTCAGGGTGTAGCCAAGGTCCTCGGTAAGGAGGTTATTCTGGAAGTGTCCTCGGAAGGCTTCCTCCACCCACACGTTCAGGGTAGGGTCCTTTGCGGTGGCGAGGTGGTGGGTGTTTTCGGGAGGCTTCACCCTTCCCTTGAGAAGGAGCTGGAACTCAAAGGTCCGGTTCTCGTAGCCGAGATCTCCCTAAGCAGGCTCGGTCTTGAGAAGGAGGTTCCAAGATACGAGGAGGTCTCCAAGTTCCCGCCCGTCATAAGGGATCTCGCCCTCCTGGTGGACAAAGGTGTGTCCGTGAGTAAATTATTAAATGAGATCCGATCTCACGAGATGGTGGAGGAAGCTATGGTTTTTGACCTTTACACTGGTGAGAAGGTAGGGGAAGGCAAGAAGAGCGTGGGCGTGAGGTTGGTTTTGAGGAGTAAGGAAGGTAGCTTGTCGAGCGAGGAAGCAGGCTCCGTCGTGGAAAGCTTGCTGAGGAGGTTGAGAGAAAGGTTCGGGGTGGAGATAAGATAAACTCCTGCCCCGTGCGTGGTCCGGAGCATACCGACGGGGCCTACAGGTTAAGTTAAAGGGAACCCGGCTTCGGGGCTGTCCCTTAGGGGGCGCTCCGAGAGGGTACCCACCTAAGAGGTCGAGGCCCACTGGTATCTCCGAGGATCACGGCGGGGCGGGAAACCCCCTCTTGCCTTCCCCTCCTTCACTCAGGAGGTGGAGAAATTGGTTCCGACTAAGGAAGGTCTGAGAAGGGAAGTCTTGAAGAAACGGAGAAGTTTAAGCGAAGAGGAGAGGAGTTCGAGGGATATCAGGATCAGGGAAAGGCTGAGGAACCTGCCCGAGTTCAGGACCGCAAAGAAGATCCTGATGTTTTACCCCGCAAAGGGTGAACCCGACATCACACCCCTCCTCGAGGAGGTGCTGAGGGAAGGGAGGTCCCTCTTCCTTCCCAAGGTGGAAGGAGAAAGGATAAAAGCTGTCAGGGTAAGGAAGCTCTCGGAGCTTTCCGAAGGGAGCTTCGGTATACCTGAGCCTGCGGGAGGTGAGGAGATCGACCCAAGCTCCCTCGAAGCTGTCGTCGTTCCGGGTGTAGTCTTCGACAGGTCCTGCTACAGGATCGGCTTCGGAAGAGGCTATTACGATAGATTTTTGCCCCTTGTAAAAGCTCCCAAGATAGGTGTGGCTTACAGCTTTCAGGTCTTCGGGGAGGTCCCGAGGGACCCTTGGGACGTTCCCCTCGACCTTATCGTCACGGACACCGAGGTAATAAGGAGGTCGTAAGATGGAAGCGGTGGTAGCTGGAGCTTTGGTTGTAGGGATAGCGGGAGGCTTCGGTTTAGCCTTTATTCTCCTTAAGAGAACAGCCTCCCTCAGCAGGGAAGCTATAGAGAGGGAGAGGGAGTCTCTCCTGAAAGAGGCAAAGGAAAGGGCTGAAGCTATCGTGAAGGAAGCGGAGAGGAGGGCGGAGTCCATAGTAGCCTCCGCTGAGGAGAGGAGAAAGGAGTTTGAGGAGACCCTCCGCTCAAAGGAGGAGCAGATAGACAAAAAGTGGGAGGTGATAGAGAGGAGGGAGGAGGAGCTTCTAAGGAGAGAGAGGGAACTCTTAGAGGCGGAGAGGAGGCTGAAGGAGGAGAGGGAGGAGGTGGAAAGGCTTAAAGAAAAAGAGCTTAAGGAACTCGAAAGGATAGCCGGTCTCACAGCGGAGGAGGCTAAGGAGGAGCTGATGAGAAAAGTAGAGGAGGAGGCGAAGGTAGAAGCTGTGAAGCTCATGAGGAGGATAGAGGAGGAGGCGAGGGAAAAGGCTGAGATCGAGGCGAAGAGGATAATAACAACAGCGGTCCAGAGGCTATCACCCCAAATAGCCATAAACTACACGACCACCTCCGTTGAGCTTCCGAGCAACGACTTCAAAGGGAGGATAATAGGAAGGGAGGGGAGGAACATAAGGACCTTCGAGATACTGACGGGCGTCGACCTCATAATAGACGACACACCCGACATAGTCACCATATCCTCCTTCGATCCCCTGAGGAGGGAGATAGCAAAAGAAGCTTTAGAGAGGCTCATCCAAGACGGTAGGATACACCCCGCGAGGATAGAGGAGGTGGTGGACGAGGTGAAGAGGGAGATGGACGAGAAGATAAGGAAGATGGGTGAGGAGACCGTCTTCGAGCTTGGCCTCCACGACATAAACCCCGGACTTTACTACTACATAGGAAAGCTCTACTTCAGAACGAGCTACTCCCAGAACGTCCTCCTCCACTCGAAGGAGGTGGCGTATTTGGCTGGTATGATGGCTGAGGAGCTTGGACTGGACGCAAAGCTCGCAAGGAGAGCCGGACTCCTCCACGACATAGGGAAGTCCATATCCCATGAGCTTGGAGGCTCCCACACGGACATAGGGGTGGAACTCTGCAAGAAATACGGAGAGCCTGATCCGGTTATAAACGCCATAAAAGCCCACCACGAGGAGGAGCCTGTGAGATACCCCGAGGTCGCCTTGGTCTGTGCAGCTGACGCCCTCTCCGCTGCGAGACCCGGTGCGAGGAGGGAGACCTTAGAGGTATACCTGAGGCGCTTAGAAAAGCTCGAGGAGATAGTAAAGTCCTTCAAGGGTGTTGCGAACGCCTACGCGGTCCAAGCAGGTAGGGAAGTCAGGGTCATAGTAGATCCTGAAGAGATATCGGACGAGGAGGCTTACCTCCTTTCGAAGGAGATAGCGAAGAAGATAGAGGAGGAGCTTGACTACCCCGGGCAGATAAAGGTGGTCGTGATCAGGGAGCTGAGGCACGTGGAGTATGCTAAATAATATTTAATAGAGCGGGTGTGGCGGAACTGGCAGACGCGCCGGACTCAGGATCCGGTGCCCGTAAGGGCGTGAGGGTTCGACTCCCTCCACCCGCACCAAAAACCACCGATGAGATTTTTGATAATAGGGGATATAGTGGGAAGACCGGGGAGAAGGGCTGTAGCCCAGCTCCTCGAAGGTATAAGGAGGGAGGAGGGTGTAGACGTGGTCCTCGCAAACGTTGAGAACGTAGCCGGAGGCTTCGGCATAACGAAGAAGGTCTACGAAGAGCTGAAGAACATGGGTATAGACGTTTTAACTTCCGGGAACCACATATGGGACAGGAAGGAGGTCTTAGAGTTCATAGACAAAGTCCCGGATCTCTTAAGACCCGCCAACTATCCCGACGGGGTTCCGGGGAGGGGACACGGCGTTTTTGAGGTAAAGGGGAAGAAGTTCGCCGTTGTGAACCTGATGGGTAGGGTCTTCATGGACAGCGGTCTCGAGTGTCCTTTCAGGACCTTCGACAGGATATACGAGGAGGTCTCGAAGGAGACAAAGGTGATCTTGGTCGACTTCCATGCGGAGGCGACATCGGAGAAGTGGGCTTTCGGCATATACGCGGACGGTAGGGCTTCGGTAGTTTACGGGACCCACACCCACGTCCCTACCGCGGACGAGACGCTCCTGAGACGCGGGACAGCTTACGTTACGGACGTCGGGATGACGGGAGCTTGGTATTCGGTCATAGGCATGAGGGCAAAGGAGCCTATAGAGAGGTTCCTCCTATCCATGCCGAGGAAGTTTCAGGTGGAGGAGAAAGAGGAGGTTGTCTTCAACGCGGTGGTCGTCGATGTGGACGAGGAGTCGGGGAGGGCGAAGGACATAAAGAGGATAAAGAGGATGGTGGGATGATCCTACTCCTCCTGATACCCGTCCGTTTGTTTGCGAAACCCCCTGCCGAATACGAACTCCTCAGGAAGTTCCTAGAAACGAGGGATATATACACGGGACTCTTTCTGAT
>WFYM01000102.1 GCA_015490115.1 Aquificaceae bacterium | reverse complement strand
CTGTCCGTGGCAGAGGGGCCAGTCGGGACACCCGAGACCAGAACCAGTGGAGGTCACTATACCCCCGAAGACCATAAGGACGTAGGTAAAGATTACGGTAAGGAGTAGCAGGGTCTTTGCCATTTCAGTCTCCTTTCTGACCCGGTCTCGGGAATACGGGTTCGTTCCTAATGTTCTTGAGCTTCTTTATGAAGTGTTCCCTGTTTTCTGGATGCTTTACATACTGGTAAACGGTGAAGGAGAAGGAGAGGACCGCCACCCCGAAGACGAGGAGACCCGTTATGATCTTTCCCCAGTCCCTCTTTTTCTCCTCCATCCAGAAAATTATAACTTACGGTAGCCGTGAGGACAGAAGTTCTCCTCCACCTTGGGAGGTGTGTCGAAGTTCTGGGGTGGCGGTGGTGAGGGTATCCTCCACTCTAAGGAGTTGCTCTCCCAAGGATTGGGTCCGACCCTCTCACCGCTGAAAGCTCCTTTGATGAGGGCGACCATAGCTATCAGGAGTCCGAGGGCGAGGATAAAGGCTCCGTAAGTCTGGATCTGGTGGAGGGTCACCCACTCGGGTATAGCAGGGTAGTCGTAGTATCTCCTCGGCATCCCTAAGAGTCCTATTACGAGCTGAGGGAAGTAAAGGAGGTTAGAACCTACGAGGACTATCCAGAAGGAGAGCTTTCCGAGTCCTTCGGAATACATCCTTCCCGTGACTTTGGGCCACCAGTAGAAGAAGCCACCGAAGGCTGATAAAGTAACAGCCATACCGAGGACGTAGTGGAAGTGTCCGACCACGAAGTAAGAGTCGTGGACAGCTATGTCAAAGGCTGGTATCCCGAGGGGTATCCCCGTGAGACCTCCTATCAGGAACATGAGTATAGCTCCGAGGGCGTAGAGCATAGGTGTCCTGTAGACTATAGCAGCCCTGTATAGGGTCGCCACCCAGTTGAATATCTTTATTCCGGTCGGGACAGCTATGAGGAGCGTTGTGTAGGACATAAGGATCTTCACCCAGTCGGGTATGCCGGAGACGAACATGTGGTGGGTCCAGACGGTGAAGCCCACCACCGCTATCGCCCATATGGCGACCACCATGGACTTGTATCCGAATATGGGCTTCCTCGCGAAGGTGGAGACTATCTCCGAGATTATGCCGAAGGCTGGAAGGACCATAACGTAGACCGCTGGGTGCGAGTAGAACCAGAAGAGGTTCTGGTAGAGGAGGGGATCACCCCCCTTCGTAGGATCGAAGAAGCTCGTCTTTAGGTATGTATCCAAAAAGAGCATGGTGACAGCTCCGGCGACGGAGGGGACCCCGAGTAGCTGGATCACGTTCGCAGCTATTACTCCGTGTATGAAGAGGTTTAGGTTCCAAAAGCCTATCCCCGGCGCCCTCATCCTTATAACCGTCGTTATGAAGTTGACGGCTCCCGCTATAGAAGCGAATCCCGTCAGGTGCCATATGAAGACGAAGAGGGCTGTAGTCCCAGCAAAGCCGACCCCCTCCTTAGCTGCGAGGGGAGGGTATCCCGTCCACATGGTCATTATGTGGTTTCCGGGTATGAAGGTAAGAAGTGCTATCACGCTCGCTGCGAAGAACATCCAGTAGCCCAAAGCGTTCAGCCTCGGGAAGGCTACGTCCCTCGCCCCTATCATGAGGGGTATGAGGAAGTTGGCGAAGGAGGACCATATACCTATAGCCCACCAGAGGAGTATTACCGTCCCGTGGACAGTGAGGAAGTAGTTGTAAGTTTCGGGCTTCATATACTGACCGCCGGGGCTGAAGAGTTCGAGCCTCATCCCGAGAGCCATAAGCCCCGCTATCACGAAGAAGAGGGTCGAGGTGACCCCGTACATTATCCCTATCTTCTTGTGGTCGGTTGTAAATATCCACTCCCAGAGGGAAGCCGAGAACCAAGGTCTCTCTACGTGGACAGCCTCTCTCATCTCACCACCTCCCGAACCTCAGTTATATTAGCCACTTTCCTAGCTTCACTTTCATGACCTCCGTCAGCGGTCTCACCCCTCAGCCACCTTTCGAACTCCTCCTTCGGAACTACCTTTAACTTCGCGAACATCCTCGAGTGCCACTGACCGCAGTATTCCCTGCAGAAGACCCAATATTCGCCCGGCTCGTTTATCTGGAACCAAGTGTAAGTTGTCCTTCCCGGAACCGCATCCTGCGTCACCCCGGCTGCCCGAACGTAGAAAGAGTGGATGACGTCCTGAGAGGTGAGGAGGACCTTGACGGGAACGCCCGCGGGTATATAAACGTAATGTTGGAAGACTCCGTCTACACCGTAACACTCCTCAGGTTTGCACTTCTTGTCTTCGGTGTCCCTTATCGCGGAGGCGACAACCGTCTTCCCGTTGGGATACTGGAATATCCAACCCCACGAAAAGGCTGTGACCCGAAGCTCGAGAGCGTTCTCGGGAGGCTTCCTCATCTGTGTGAATATGGCAAAGCCGTGGGTAGCGAGGTAAAGGACTATTATGAGCGGTATTATCGTCCAGAGGGCTTCGAGTCCCCAGTGTCCCTCATGTTCATGATCCCCCACCTCCCTCTCACCGGGTTTGTATCTGTACTTGACCATGAAGATAAGGGAGGGTATGGCGACAGCGGCGTATATGATCACCGTTATAACGAGCCAGATCTTGTATATGCCCTCCCAAAGGTCGTAAGGTCTCGCCAATACCTCCATGACCTCTCACCTCCTCGGTTTTCAGAACCTGAGACCACCTATGGCGTAGGCTGTGCTTGCTACGAGGAGCCACATAACGTCAACGAAGTGCCAGTAAGCGGAGGTAGCTTTGAAGACAGTCATCTTCGAAGGGTTTACCTTCCCGGCGATTAGGAAGCCGAGAAGGTAAGCCTGCATTATGAGACCCACTATAACGTGGGAGGTGTGTATGCCCGTGAGGGCGTAAAAGCCTGTTCCATACATGTTCGCGCTTATGGTAAATCCCTCGTGCCAGAGGTGTTTCCACTCGAGGACGTGAAGGACAGCAAAGAGAATACCGAGGAACATCGTAGCTATTATGAATAGGGCTGACTTTCCCCTCTCCCCGTGGTGCATAGCTACCTCAGCCCTCCATATGGTGAAGCTGGAAGCCCAGAGTATGAGAGTGAGGATTATAGGCATCTTCAGGTTCATGGCTTCGGGTATCCACTCGGAAACCCAAACTTCCGCTTGGAGCGCCCTCGCCGCCCAAAAAGCTGCAAAGACGGTTCCGAAGATGATGACCTCCGAGACTATGAACAGGTAAATGCCCACGTTTCCGTAGCCTAAGTCCTCCCCTTTAGTGAAGAACTCGTTAGCCCAGCCCGCCATGCCTATGACAGCAAGGACGACAGCCACGCCCCCCAGTATGAGTGCGAGGAGGGGTTTTTGCCAAGCGAAGTAGGAGGTGATGGCTATTGGTGTGAGGAGAACCGCTACACCGACAGGAAGGGGCCAGACGCTGACCTCATGGTGGTGGTGCTGAGCAACCTCCTGCGCCATTTTCAAACCTCCTTATTTTGTGGTCATATATTCTAACTGATAAGTCTCCTCACCTGAAATGTTTTTTATAAAAGTTTCTTAAGGTCCCTTTCGATCTCCTTATACTCCCCGAGCCTCACCTTAACGACCCTCCCCTCCCTGTCTATGAGGAAGGAGGTGGGAAGACCTTGAACTTGATAAAGGCGCGTCACCTTCCCCTCCTTGTCTATCAGGACGGGAAACTCTATACCGAACTCCTTTACGAACCTCTTTACAACACGAGGATCGGTGTCCGTGCTTACAGCGAGTATCTCGAAACCTTTTTCTTTGTATTTCCTGTAGACCCTCTTGAATATGGGCATCTCCTCCCTGCAAGGCGGACACCAGGTAGCCCAGAAGTTGAGGAGGACAACCTTTCCCTTGAAGTCGGAGAGCTTCACCTTCTTTCCTTTTAACGTTACAAGTTCAAAGTCCGGTGCCTCCTTCCCTTCCAGTCCGAAACGGGGAGCTTTACCTGTGTTGGTAAATAGACCTATGTAGAGCAGAAGGGCAACAAATAGTATACCCAGTCCGTAGGCTAAGTTCCTGCTCATACCTTCTTCAGCTCACTCGGAAGTTCTCTTGGCTGGGGTCCCGTG
>WFYM01000101.1 GCA_015490115.1 Aquificaceae bacterium | reverse complement strand
TGCAAAAGCCGGAGACCATCCCGACGAAGCTGTTTATAAACTCGGGAGTCCTCAGCTGGACGGGGGACACGTTAACAGCTACCCTGATATCTATGCCCTTAGATCTCCACTCCTCCATCTGCCTGCAAGCCTCCCTTATCACCCACTCGCTTACCGCATGTATAAGCTCACCCTCTTCTAAGATGGGTATGAACTCGGAGGGAGGGACCACCTTACCATCTTTTACCCACCTGAGGAGAGCCTCACAACCCTCCACCTTACCAGTCCTCAGGTCCACCTTAGGCTGGTAGTAGAGGAGGAATTCTCCCCTCTCCAGCGCCTTCCTGAGGTCCGACCTCGTCCTTACCCTCTTTTCCGCCACCTTGGAAACGTCCTCGGAGAAGTGGACAGCCCTGTCCCCTCCTAAAGACTTTGCCCTGCTGAGAGAAGCGACGGCGTTCGACAAAAGCGTTCCCGGATCCTTTGCGTCCTTAGGGAATATAGAGACCCCTTGAGAGAAGGTAAGGTATACCTCCCTCGAGTCTATCCTGATAGGCTCCGAAAAGAGGGTCTTTATTCTCTTTAAAAGGCTCTCGACCGCACCTTTCGCGTCATCCGAGACAACAACGAGGGCAAATTCGTCCGCTCCGACACGGGCTACGAGGTCGGAGTCCCTTACGGTCCTTTTCAGCCTCCTTGCCACCTCCTTGAGAACTGTATCCCCGGTTTCGGGTCCGAAGGCTTCGTTTATCTCCCCGAAGTGGTCGATGTCTATGACAAGAAGACCGACCTCCTTTCTCTGGGAGGAAGCCCTCCTTAGTGTCTCCTCCAACTTACTCAAGAAGTGGAACCTGTTTAGGAGTCCCGTGAGGGTGTCGTGAAGCTCGGTCCTTATCCTCTTGAGACCGAAGGAGAGGTCGTGGGTAAGCTCCTTGAGGAGCTGGACCTCCTCTTCGGTTACATCTCCCTTCGCTACCACCATGTAGTATCCCTCTCCCTCGAAAGGCACGCAGAAGGAGGGAACATCTTCTGAGAGTTCTCCCGCTTCAGCTAAAACTCTCCCGCTCTCTCTTTCGAACACACCTACGTAGCTGAACTCCCCCTTCTCTTTTATGGTCCTTACAGCTTCGGAGATCATGTAGTCCTTTCCTACGTCTGAGGTCACTATCCTGTTCACCGAACTCAAAGTCTCGTAAAGTTTTCCGAGCTTCCTGATTACCTCTTCGCTCTTTAGCTTTTCTCTGAGGTCCCTCAAAATTATAACGCCGAAGGTCCTCCCTTCCGAGGAAAAGGTCCCGAAAGAAACATCGACGGGTATAAGCTCACCCGTCCTTTTGTTCTTAATGGTCCCCTCGGAAGCACCCTTTCTCAGAGTTTCGAGAACCGGACCTGCCACCTCTTCTATGCGCAAACCTTCGAGGTCATCAGCTCCCACGAGTTCCTTAGCCTTTTTGTTTGCGTTGACTACAACCCCCGTCCTCACGTCGAAGACCACGACACCTTCGGGAAACACCTCGAGGGCTGTCCTGTATCTCACGTCCCCGCTCTTTATGACCTTGGCGTAGTAGTAAGCGTCGAGGGCAAGGGTCATCCTAAGGAGAGCAGCTTTGAAGAGGGCAAGGGCTACCCTCCAAAGTTCCTCTTCGGGGACCTTGTCTTTTAAGATCTCAAGGAGGCTCTCGGTCCACTTGGAAAAGGCTCCCGTAAAGTGTTTCGGCTCAACCCCCGCCTCCTCGTGCTTTAGCCCCACCTCAACGGACCTCTTTACGTGGGAAAGATCGACCTTCCCTTCGAGGAGTTCGGTGAGATACCTCACCTGCTCCTTTTTTACCCTCTCTACGTGTTCTTCTCCCGAGAACTTTCTCTTAAGCTCCGGAAAGCTGAGGATGTGTTCGTAGAAGCGGTCTACAGCCATCCTTATGTCTTCTTCGGTGAGCTTTTTCAGGAGAGACCTCAGAAGGGAGACCTCCTCCTCGGTGAGGTCGAGGAGCCTGAGGCGTCCCCTCACCTCCTCTTCATCGAGACCGAGAAGTTCCAAGATCCTCCCCACCAAGGCTCTTTTAAATTTACGGATTTTTACGGAAAACTCAACCTAAAAAAAAACTTGATCTTCGGCGACGGAAACCTACATTTAAAAGCTCAACAGGAGGACTTTTGCGTAAGAAGACCTACATCCTCGACACCGAGACCTTAAAGCTCCTTGAGGAGATAAAGAGGAAGCTTGGAAAGAAAGAGACCCAAATAGTAAAAGAAGCCATAAGGCTCTACTACGAGCATACCCTATCCCAGAGGAGAGCCTTGTCTAAGCTTGAGGAGCTTGTGGAGAGGCTGAGCGGTATCATAGGAAGGCTGGAGGAGAAGCTGGGAGAGTAAAATATTAACATGGCTTCAAAAATCGAGAAGGTGATAATCATAGGAGGTGCTTGTGCGGGACTTACCGCAGCTATATACACGGCAAGGGCGGGGCTCGAACCCCTCGTCTTTACGGGAACCATGTTCGGCGGTCAGCTCATGATGACGACGGAGGTGGAGAACTTCCCCGGATTCCCCGAGGGTGTTCAGGGTCCAGAGCTTATAGACAGGATGAGGAGGCAGGCGGAGAAGTTCGGGGCTAAGCTCATCTATGAGGACGTCACAAAAGTTGACTTTACCACGAGACCCTTCCGCGTATGGGCGGGAAACAGAGAGTTCCTCGCCCACAGCGTCATAGTCGCAACAGGTGCAAAGCCGAGGAAGCTCGGTCTCGAATCGGAAGAGAAGCTACTCGGGAAGGGTGTTTCTTATTGTGCTGTCTGCGACGGAGCCTTCTTCAAGGGAGCGGAGGTCGTTGTGGTAGGGGGCGGTGACTCCGCCATGGAGGAAGCCCTGCACCTTACCCAGCACGCCGAGAAGGTGACCGTGATCCACAGAAGGGACAAGCTGAGGGCTTCAAAGATAATGCAGGAGAGAGCCTTCTCGAACCCGAAGATAAGGTTCGTCTGGGACAGCGTAGTTGAAGATATAAGGGACGTCTCGAAGGATAAGGTAACGGGTGTCCTTGTCAGGAACCTGAAGACGGGGGAGAGAAAGGAGATCCCCTGCGAGGGCGTCTTCATAGCCATAGGACACGAACCTAACACCTCCATATTTGAGGGTCAGCTCGAGCTGGACGAGAGGGGCTACGTGAAGGTCCACGACTTTGTGAAGACCTCGGTGGAGGGGGTCTTCGCGGCGGG
>WFYM01000100.1 GCA_015490115.1 Aquificaceae bacterium | reverse complement strand
GTCCCGAGCGGGACATAGACTATCAGGTCCTCACCGTCCTTACCCTTTTGGTTCTTCCCCTTCCCGTGTTCTCCGTTCTCAGCTATAAAGTGTCTGTGGTATTTGAAGTCGAGGAGTGTGTGCTTGCTCGAAGTCGCAACGAGGACCACATCCCCTCCCTTCCCTCCGTCCCCTCCCGCCGGACCCCCCTTCGGTCTGAACTTCTCCCTCAGGAAGGCTACCGCACCGTTACCTCCCCTTCCGCCTTTTACGTATATCTTCACCCTGTCTACGAAAGGCTTTTCCATCAAGTTTTAATATACTCACCCCTCCTCCTCAGGTGGAGCGTAGAGGAACCCGAGGGTCCCTCCCCAAATAACGTGTAGCAAAAAGAGGGAAACTTGGGCGTTCAACGGCATAGGTTGGAACCACTTAGAACCTCCCGCCGTCCCTATGAGGCTCACAACTACAACGAATATGTGCCACAGGACTCCGTAGACCACACCCTTCACGATACCAGGTCCGGGGAGCCTACCGTATACCGCGGGAAGGACGAAAGGTATGCTAAAGAGTATGGAGTCTACCTGATGCTGTATTATCCAAGAGGGGCTTGAGAGACCGGGGAAGAGACCGAAGAGACCGAACCAACCGCTGAATATATGGTCAACGAGGAACATGAGCCACCCAGCCATCTGGCTTGCAAATAGAAAGCTCCAAAAGTTCACACCCCTGATCACCATGACCCACCTCCTAAAGCTCTATCCTCCCGTTCTCGTCGTATATGTAGAGCTTCCCCTCCTCTTCGTCCTTCGTCCTCTTGTGGGAGCCGTCGCAGAAGGGAAAATCTTTTGACAGTCCGCACATGCAAAGGTATAGGGTCTTATCTCCGGCTTCCACTTTCTTCGGACCTTTCTCGGTGAACTTAACGAGTCTCGCCATGGCTCCACCTCCTTTTTCTCTATCTTGGAGGCTAACTTTCTCCGTGTCAAGAACTTACCGAAATGTTATATACTAACTTTTGGGAAACTACCATGGAGAGGAAGTTCCACTGCCCTGTGGAGGCTACGGTGAGCGTCATAAACGGAAAGTGGAAGCTTCTGATTATAAGGGAGCTTTTAAAAGGTCCGAGGAGGTTTTCCCAGATCCAGAGGTCCATACCCGGCATAACCCAGAAGATGCTCACAAAACAGCTGAGGGAACTCGAAAGGGACGGTCTCATAAAGAGGAAGGTATACCCTCAGGTACCTCCGAAGGTGGAGTACTCCCTAACACCCCTCGGGGAAAGCCTGAAGGAAGTCCTCGAAGCCATGCACAGGTGGGGTGAGATGTATATTAAGCTCACTTCAAAGTCTTCAGGATCATAACTACTTGAGGTTGGAGCCTCCCGTTCACGTAAGAACCCTCAGGGGCGAGTATCCTGACAACTATCCCGTCCACGGGCGAGTATATCTTCGTGTAGGATATCAAGGTCTCAACCCTCATAAGCTCACCCTCCACCTGTCTTATCTGGGCTGCTAAAGTGTCATACCTTATCTTTTGGTCCTCGAGTCTCGTCTCCGCGAGGAGATCCCTCTCGAAGAGTTCCTTGAATCTTTTGTAGTCCCTCTCAGCCTTCCAGAGGCGAGCCTTTATCTCGTCCTTCCTGCCGAGGAGACGCTCCCTCTCAGCCAAGTAGAGGGAGGGGTCTATCTCCATGAGGAGGTCTCCCTTCTTTACCTTCTGACCTTCCCTCACGTGGACTTTCAGGACCTTTCCCGTGACTATGGCGTATACCTTTATCTCGACACCGAAGACCAGAAAGGGTAAAAGGAGCAGAGCAAGGAGCTTCATATCTCCTCCACCCTCTCGGTTAGGAAGGGGTGGTCTTTGGAAAAGGCTTTCATGGGGTCCTCACCCATGAGGTCGTAAACCCTCATGAGGAAGAGGATTATATTAAACTTGGCTTCCATGACCCTTTTTTCAGCTTCGGTCTTCGTAGACATGGCGTAGCCGAGGTCGAAGGCGAGTTCGAGTTCGTAGTTGGACCTCGAAAGGTCCAGGTTCTCTTGCGCCCATTTGTCGAAGGCTACCGCGTCCTGATACTCGGCTACAAGCTCCTCCCACTCGTAAGGGAGCGTGTAGGCGATCTCTTTTAGCCTCTCGAGGATGTCCCTCTTTTCTAACTCAACAGCCCTCGCAAGGTCCAAAAAGCTCCTTTCCCTGTAAAAGGAAGTTCTCCCGTCGAAGAGGGGGACCCTGAGGATCAGGTTAGCTTCCGCCCTCGTCCTCCCGAAGTCTTCGAAGGGTGTGAAGGAGAGGAAGGTGGCGTAAAGCTCCGGGTAGAAGATCCTCTTCTGCTCCTTTGCCCTGCTCCTGAGATACGCTATCTCGAGGCTCTTTACCTTTACGAGGTAGTTGTTCTCTATCCTCTTTACTATGTATTCTGGGTCCAAGGTTTTATCCTCTGGGAAAGAGAAGTTGAGGAGTTGGGAAAGGTCTATCTCAACGGGTTTTGTTACGTCCAAAGCGAGGAAGCGCTTTATCTTGTATAGGGTTTCGTTATACCTCCTCTGAGCTTCGAAAAGCTCAGCCCTGAACCTCCTGTAGGTGGACTCCCACTCGGCGACCTTCACCCTGTCGGAAAGTCCCTCCTTTAGCCTCTCCCTCTCCCTGTCGAACCTCACGTAAGCGACAGCCATCTCCTCCCTCTTTACCTCAGCCGTCTTCTCGGCGAGGTAGAGGTCCATAAAGAGCTTTGCAACCTTTATCTTCACCTGCCTCTCGAACTCTCTTAGGATCTCTCTCTTTATCTTTGTGTTTAGCTCCGCGGACCTTATCCTCGCGAGCCTGTTTCCGAAGTCGAGGAGAAGAACCCTGCCGAACAGGGTAAAGCCGTCCCTGTCCGCGAAGAGGTCGACCTTGGGGGAGAACCTGTTCCACTTTTCAGCCCTGTATATGTCCTCGAGGGACATTATCTCCTTCTTTATCCTGAGGATCTCCCTGTTTTGGGTGAGGGCGAGTTCAACAGCCTTCTTGAGATCTAACTTCAGGACCTCCTGCCCGAAGGAGAGGAAAAAGGCGAGCAGGAGCGGTATTACTGCCATTTTATCTTTTTTCTCTCCTCCCTCACGAATTTATAAAGGCTCACCTTCTTGTAGTGTCCCTCGACTATGTATCTGCCTATGAGATACCAGTCTTTCGGCGGGAAGTAACCTACCAGCTTCACTATAGGCTTCCCCTCCCTGTCGACGAAGAGGAAAACAGGTGTCGCCCTCACCCTGTGCTTGTGGGCGAACTTCTTTTCCGTCATCTCCTTCCCGTCGAAGTCAACGACGGGGTTCGCACCCTTTATGTCTATGAGGACCATGTAGAAGTGTTTCGTGTAAAACTCCTTCACCCTCGGGTCTTGAAAGGTTACCCTGTACATCTTGTCGCAGAAGGGACATCCCTCCTGATGGAACATGATGAAGAGGAACTTACCTTCGCTGTTCGCCTCCTCGAGGTCCTCCTTTAAGTTAAGGAAAGAGAGCTTCAAAAAGGGTATCTCTATGTCGGGTGGGAGGGCGAGGGCAAAGGCTGTAAGGAGGAGACCGACCAGAGCCTTCATATCGAGAATAATTTAACACTGTGGTAATATTTTGTAAAACCTCTTCGGGGAGAGAAGGATGGGTGAGAAGAAGTGGAGGACGGAGATAACTACCCACGTCGACCACGAGGTCTACATAAGGGGCTACAGGCTCCTCGACCTTGTTGGAAACCTCACCTTCGCACAGGCTATATACCTCCTCCTCAAGGGGGAGCTACCTTCCGAGGCGGAGTCGAAGATGATGGAGGCGATCTTCGTCTCGGTCATAGACCACGGGATAGCTCCCCCTTCGGTGATAGCTGCAAGATCGGTTGCGAGCGGCGGGAACTCCCTCAACGTAGGTGTAGCTGCCGGAGTTCTCGCCTTTGGTTCAGCTCACGGCGGCGCCCTCGAGGACGCCATGAGGTTCATGCAGGAGGGTGTCTCGAGCGGAAGACCCGTTGAAGAGATAGTTTCGGAATACCTC
>WFYM01000099.1 GCA_015490115.1 Aquificaceae bacterium | reverse complement strand
GTTTACCACCTTCTCGGTGATCTTCCTCGCTCCCTTTAATCTCGTGAGTGCACCGCTTATCTTTTCCGTGAGCAACTCGAGCATGTATATAATAATTAAATAATACCTTAAGGGAGGTAGGGGCATGGTGTGGAAGGTATTTGGTTTACTGGTAGGAGGGTCTGTTTTGCTGTCTTACGCCTTCGGACCTCATGAAGCACTCGACTGTCTTGGATGCCACAGTCCCCACTTCGCTAAAGCTTATAAACTTTTTAAAGTAAAAAACGAAGTATATCCAAACCCGAGAACCGGTAAACCTATTGACGGCATATCAGCTCTCTGTTTAGGATGTCACAACCTGGAGAAATTTGGCGGAGCAAACATAAGACCTATATTCTTGCATATGACGCACCCCGTTAATGTTAAACCGAATCCCAAGATAGCTCAGGTTCCTCCAAAGTTGTTGAGAGACGGGAAACTTCAATGTGTAAGTTGCCACGATCCCCATCCTTCGAATCCTAATTGGAAATACTTACGGGTTTCTACGAAGGGAGGAACTCAGGTAGGTAGGTTCTGTGCTGTATGTCATCCGGCAAAGGCGGACCTTAAATACTACAACCTGACCTCCAGAGACGATATAAAGATCTTTTCTTCTATGAATGAAGCGGCAGGTGCAAAAGAGTTTTCCCTTACAGATCCGGAACTTACTATAGAAAATCCTACACCGGATTATATATGGCCTTTGGGCGAATACAAAAACAGTCTCTCTCCGGCTTATATGTATGTTCCTAATCAGCCGTGGATATATAGTCCGGATCCCAAGAACCTCCCTCCAGATCTTAAAAAGCTTCTAGAGGAAACTTCACAGGAGGAAAAAACAGCGGTTAAGGAAAAAACAGCAAATCTTAAGTAATCGGTTAGCTTTGTAGTAGTCGCTTGTATATGCAGGAATATATAATTTAATGTTATGAATTTTTCTTCCCACGAGGTAAGGGAGCTTTTTCTCGAGTTCTTCGAGAAGAAAGGGCACACGAGGGTAAAGAGCGCTTCCTTAGTCCCCGAGGGCGACCCCACCCTCCTTTTCGTGAACGCGGGTATGGTCCCTTTCAAAAACGTCTTCTTGGGTCTCGAGAAGAGGCCCTACAAGAGGGCTGTCTCCTGTCAGAAGTGTCTAAGAGTCTCGGGGAAGCACAACGACCTCGAGCAGGTAGGCTACACATCGAGGCACCACACCTTCTTTGAGATGCTCGGGAACTTCTCCTTCGGCGACTACTTCAAGGAGGAGGCTATAGAGTTCGCTTGGGAGTTCGTGACTGAGGTTTTAAAGATCCCGAAAGAGAGGATATACGTCTCCGTCTTCAGGGAGGACGAGGAGGCTTTCAGGATATGGAACGAGAAGATAGGCATTCCGGAGAATAGGATCTGGCGCCTCGGTGAGGAGGACAACTTCTGGCAGATGGGTGACACGGGACCCTGCGGTCCCTCCTCGGAGATATACGTGGACAGGGGAGAGGATTACGGGGAGGAGAGGTTTCTTGAGATATGGAACCTCGTCTTCATGCAGTTCGAGAGGGGAGAGGACGGGACCCTGAAGCCCTTGCCGAACCCGAACATAGACACGGGAATGGGACTCGAGAGGATGGCGAGCGTTCTCCAGAACACGAAGACCAACTTCGAGATAGACATCATAAAGCCATTAATAGAGTTCGGGGAGGAGCTTTCCGGTGTGCCTTACGGAAAGGGGTTCGAGACGGACGTCGCCCTCAGGGTGATAGCTGACCACCTGAGAGCCTTGACCTTCGCCGTATCCGACGGTGTCCTTCCCTCGAACGAGGGGAGGGGATACGTGGTAAGGAGGATCCTGAGGAGGGCTTTAAGGTTCGGCTACAAACTCGGCATAGAGGAGCCTTTCCTCTTCAAGGGTGTGGATCTTGTGGTGGACTTGATGAAGGGTCCTTACCCTGAGCTTGAGATAGGGAGGGAGTTCGTGAAGGGTGTCATAAGGAGCGAGGAGGAGAGGTTCATAAAGACGCTGAGGGAGGGGATGTCCGCGGTTGAGGAGATGGTAAGGAGAGCTTCGGAAGAGGGAAGGGACTTTTTAACGGGCGGGGAGGTCTTCAAGGCTTACGACACTTACGGCTTTCCGGTGGACCTTCTCGAGGAGATAGCAAAGGAAAAAGGTCTCAGGCTCGACATGGAGGGGTTCAGGGAAGAGATGGAAAAGCAAAGGGAGAGGGCGAGGAGGCACTTCCAGATAGAGGCAAAGGAGGTAAAGCCCGTCTACCAGCACCTCAAAGATATAGGAAAGACCTCGAAATTTATAGGTTACGAACACACGGAGGGTGAAACCGAAGTTGTAGCCCTCCTGAAGGGTGAGGAGCTGGTCCCTGAGCTTTCGGAGGGGGAGGAGGGTGAGGTCCTTCTCTCCGAGACACCCTTTTATCCCGAAGGTGGGGGTCAGGTGGGGGATACGGGACTCATAGAGTCGGGAAAGGGACTGTTTAGGGTGGAGGACACCCAAAGACCCGTCGAAGGTGTTATAGTCCACAGGGGGAAGGTCCTCAGAGGGAGCGTAAAGGTAGGGGACAGGGTCTTTGCCCGCGTGGACAGGGAGAGGAGGGAGGACATAAAGAGGAACCATACAGCTACGCATCTTCTCCACGCAGCCCTCAGGAGCCTCCTCGGAGAACACGTGAGGCAGGCGGGTTCCCTCGTCGCGGACAGGTATCTCAGGTTCGACTTTACCCACTACGAAGCCCTCACCGACGAGCAGATAAGGGAGATAGAGGAACTCGTTAACGCGAAGATAAGGGAGAACCTCCCCGTCACGGTAGAGGAGATGGACTACAACGCAGCGATAAGGAGCGGTGCTGTAGCCATATTCGAGGAGAAATACGGGGAGAGGGTGAGGGTGGTTTCCGCTGGAGAGTTCTCAAAGGAGCTTTGCGGCGGGACCCACGTCTCGAGGACCGGTGACATAGGCTACTTTAAGATAGTTTCGGAGACTTCGGTAGGCTCAGGGGTGAGGAGGATAATAGCTAAGACGGGAAGGTGGGCGGTAAGGGAAGCCCAAGAGGAAAGAAGTATCCTCGAAGAGGTGGGGAGGCTCCTAAGGGCGAAGAGGGAAGAAGCTCCGAAGAAGCTGGGGCGTCTCCTCGAAGACCTGAGGGAAAAGGAAAAAGAAATATCGAGGCTGAGGCAAGAACTCCTTAAGTTAAAGCTCGAGAGGAACCTAAAAGAGGAGACTGTTGTTGACGTTAGGGTCTCTTGGGGCTTTTTCGAGGAGGCTTCTCCCGAAGACCTCAGGAACCTCGCCGACACCGTAAGGAACAGGAGCGACAAGGAGGTAGTTCTCTTAGCCTCCGAGAAGAACGGTAAGGTCCTCACCGTCCTTGCGGTCTCGAAAGGTATTTCGGAGAAGCTGAGGGCTGACGAACTCATAAAGGTTGTCGGGAGAGCCTTGGGAGGCGGGGGCGGAGGCAGACCGGACCTCGCCCAAGGTGGTGGGACGAAGCCGGAGGGCATGGAAGAGGCTGTTAAAATACTAAAGGAAGAGATTAGGAAGCTGAGGGGTAAGGGATGAAGTTGTGGATATTGTTGGGACTGCTCCTGATCTTCTCTTGCGGTGGGGAAAGGAAGGAGGCTGTGAAGGAGGAGGCTGTCGAGGTCGCCAAAGCGGGAGGACCTGAGGAGCTGGCGAGAAAGAAGGGATGCTTTGCCTGCCACGGAATAAGTGAGAAGAAGGTGGGTCCAGCCTACACGGAGGTGGCAAAGAGGTATGCGGGAAAGGAGGGGGCTGTTGATGAGCTTGTAAAGAGCATAAAGAAGGGGAGCATGGGGAAGTGGGGTAGCATACCCATGTCTCCCCAGCCTGTCTCCGAGGAGGAGGCGAGGAAGCTCGCGGAGTGGATCCTCAGCCTCAGATGACCTCCCTCCTCACCCTCGAGGAGACGTTGCACATAAGCTCGTAGGGTATGGTCCCCGCTTGCCTTGCGAGGTCCCCGAAGGTCCTCCCCTCGCCCACCACCGTCACCCAGTCTCCGACCCTCACCTCCGCGTCTCCAAGATCGACGATTGTCATGTCCATCGTTATGTTCCCTATTATCGGTAGCTCCTTCCCTCTGTAGAGTAGAGTCCCCCTGTTGGAGAGGCTCTTCATGAGACCGTCAGCGTAGCCGAAGGCTACAACACCTATCTTAGTCCTCTTTGAGGTTATATATGTCCTTCCGTAGGAGATGGGAAAGCCAGCAGGGACCTCTTTGACCGATATGACCTTCGCTTCGAGGCTCACCGCGGGTCTAAGATCCAAAGGGTAATTTTTCAGGGGCTTTTCCCCGTATAAGGCGAGACCTATCCTCACATGTGTTGTGAAAGGGACCCGGTATATTACCCCCGCGGAGCTTTCCATGTGGACCTTGAGACCCTTCGGGTATCTTGTCACTATAGAACTGAACCTCTTTATCTGCTCCCTCGAGAACTCCTCGTCACCGGGTGTGGAGAGGTGGCTCATTATACCTGTGACCCTCGGGTCCTCTATCACCTCTTCGAGGAAGCCGAGCCTCCCCATACCGGTGTCGTATTTGACGTGGAACCTAACTTCAGCCCTTCCTATAGCTTTTAAGTGTTCCGGGTCTGAGACTACCGGGGTAAGACCGTATGAGGTCACAGCTTCCATGTCCTCAGGGAAGACACCTCCCAAGACGAGGATCTCCTTCTTCACACCCATCTCCCTGAGGAGAACTCCCTCTTCGGGACAGGCGACCGCGAAGGCTTCCACCTCGGGGAGGTCGTTCAGGATAGGGACGACCAACTTGACACCCATCCCGTAAGCGTCCGACTTTACCACAGCTATTATCTTCTTCTTCGAGAACTTCGATATCTCCCTGACGTTGTGGATGACCGCTTCTTTCTTTATCCTGAGGACGGACCTCGGAACTGAGATCTCACCCATGTAAAAAGTTTAGAATACTTAACATGAGGGAGATAGGGATCTTGGGTCTCGGGAGGATGGGGTCTGGGATAGGAAGGAGGCTGAAGAGAAAAGGATGGAGGGTCCTCGGCTACGACCCTTCAAAGGAGGCAAGGGAAAAAGCTCAAGAATCGGGCATAGAGACCTTCGAGGAGATCGAGTTCCTCTGCGGTGAGTTTTCGGAGGAGAAGCTCCTCTGGATCATGGTCCCCCACACGGAAGTGGACAAGGTGATAGAGGCTCTAAAGCCGAGCCTAGTAGAAGGGGACATCCTCATAGACGGTGGGAACTCCTACTACAGGGACTCTATGAGGAGGGCTGAGGAGCTGAAGAAGATGGGTGTCTCCTTCCTCGACGTCGGTGTGAGCGGTGGAGTTTGGGGTGAGGAGGAGGGATACTGTTTGATGATAGGGGGTGAGGAGGAGACCTTCAAAAAGGTGGAGGGGCTTTTCAGGGACCTCGCCTACGGTGGGGACGGATACGCCTACCTCGGGAGGTCGGGAGCCGGTCACTTCGTCAAGATGGTCCACAACGGCATAGAGTACGGGAT
>WFYM01000098.1 GCA_015490115.1 Aquificaceae bacterium | reverse complement strand
TCTGTCCGACCCTCCCCCTCCAAACCTCCTCGTCGAGGGGTTCGACGAGTTCACCCTTCTCCACCTTTAGCCTCTCTATTTTGATGCCGAGCTTCTTCGCAAGACTTTCTATGTCCGGTCCGACCTCCGACAAAGCCCTCAGAAGCTCTTCCTTCTTTTCCTTGCTGACGACTACAAGGTCTATCTCTCTCAGGTATTTTACCTCTCCCCTCTTTAGCCTCTCGAGTTCTATCTCCACCTCGCTCACCCTCAGCTTACCCTTCATGAACTCGGAAAAAGCTACCGTCGAGGCTATCTCAACCCTCAGGAAGTTCCTGAGGTCTTCTGGGGTAAGACCTTCCCTGTAGAGTTCTTCGTAGAGCTGACCGAGCGTCTTTCCGCCCGTCTTTGCTATGTTGCTCAAAACCGTGTTGAGATAACTTTCCGGGACCTTCACCCCTTGAGCCTCCAAGAACTGAGCTATCAGGTGCTTGTCTATAAGCTCTTTGAGGACCCTCTCCCTGTCCCCGACGCCGTAAAATATCTGGGCGATCTTCAGCTCGCTCTCGAGTATAGGTTCACCGTTTACGTTGGCGACGACCCTGTCAACAAGCTCGCCGAAGGCGAAGCTGAAAAAAAGCAGTATCAACGCAAGTTTTCCAAGTAGATCCGGACCCTGAACCTTTCGAGGACCTCCCTGAACCATTCCCTGAACACCTCCTGCCTCTTTATCTCGAGGAGCTTCCTCCTCACCTCCTCCCTCACCTCATCGAGAGGTAGTATCCCCGCACTTCTCCTTCCAGTTATCTTAAGGATCAGGTAGCCCGTGTCCGTCTTTATGGGCTTTGAGACCTTACCTACCTTGTAAGGGTATAGCCTCCTCCTCACTATCCTCGGAAGAGCCTGTATGGAGAACCACCTCTCCCTCCCAACTAAAATGCCCTCCGAAGGCTCGGGTATCTTTCCCATTTTTAAGGTCCTGTATACTTCTTCAGCCTTCTCCTCGTCCTCCGCTATGACCCTGAGGAGCTTTATCTGATCGGGCATGTAGAACTCCCTCCTGTTCAAAAGGTAGTAAGCCCTTATCTCACCTTCGGTGACCGTGATGTCCCCAAGGAGCAGGGAGCTTATCTCCTTGACTATAAGCTCAGTCCGTGCGATCTCTATAAGGACAGGACTCACCCTTTTCCTCCCCTTCCTCCTCAGGAACTCGATCACCTCAGCCTCCTCCACCTCGATACCCATATCCCTCGCCACCTCTTTTATGATGAGGGACTTCACGTATTCGCGGAGGAACTCTACCTTGTCCCTTAGAGTCGGCTTCTTCCCCGATATGTGAAGGATCTCCTTCCAGTAAGCTGAGAAAGCCTCCTCGAACTCCTCAGCTGTTATGACCCTCCCGTTTACCTCGGCAACCGCCTTCGGAAAGCTCAGGGAGAAGAGGAGGAGGAGGAGAAGGACCATCCGAGCCTATTATACTTCAGAAGCAGGAGGGGTATAAGCCCGATCAAGGCGAAGATGGAACACCAGACGAAGAGGTCCTGAAAGGCGTAAGAGAGGGCGAGCTTACCTTGAAGTTCCGCGACCGAATAGTAGGCTTTAATGAGGGCTTCGAGTTCGCTCCCCGACTGACCGAGGAACTGGTAGGAAAGCTCCTCTATTCTTGACCTCACCTCCCAGTAGTTCAGCCCCTGAAGGGAGGAGATCTCCTCGAAGTGGAAGGAGGTCCTACCCTCTATCACGTTGGTAGCTATCGCTGTCCCGAAGGAACCTCCTACGAACCTTATGTAGTCGAGGAGGCTAACTACAAGGACCGTCTTTTCCTCTAAACCTTTAAGAGCTATCACCGTAACGGGTGCGAAGAAGAGACCCATCCCGGCTCCCGTGAAGACCAAGGTAAAGGAAGCTTCCCACTTGGGAGTGAAGAAGTCAAAGTGTCTCAGCAGAAAGGCTGTGGACCCGAGGTATAGAACTATCGCCAGAATGAGGGTTCCAGCGGAACTCCACCTGTCGGTGAGGAGACCTGCTACAACGGTCGAGACAGCTATCGAAACAGCGAAGGGAAGAAGGAGTATGCCCGTTGTGAAGGTGCTGAGTCCCTTGAGGTGTTCGAAGTATAAGGGTATAGCGTAAAAGAGGGCGTACATTGAAAAGCCGAGGACCATAAGGTAGACGAGGAAGGCTGAGAGGAAGGTGGGTCTTTTGAAGATCGAGAGGTCTACGAGCTTAACCTTCGAGGTCGCTTCCGAGAGAAGATATAGAATGTATGAAGCTACCGAGATCAGTGTGAGAAAAGCTATGAAGTTCGAGGTGAACCAGCCGAACTGCTGACCCTTAGAAAGGACAACGAGGGTTCCGACGGTAGCGACGCTGATAAATAAGAAGGACCTGAAGTTGAAGGGAACTTTTCTTCTCTCCTTCTTGGGTTCCACGAGGAAAAAGATGGAAGCTACCGTGAGGACTATCCCGACGGGAACGTTTATGAAGAATATCCAGTTCCAGCCGAGATGCTCCGTTATCCAACCCCCGAAGGAGGGACCAAGAGCGGGAGCAAAGGATACCCCGAGACCGAATATCCCCATCGCGAGACCCCTCTTCTCCTCGGGGTAGAGGGCGAAGAGTATGGACTGGGCGGAGACTATGATCAGGGCTTCGCCTACCCCTTGAAGGGACCTGAATAGGATCATCTGGTAAAGCTCCTGAGAGATCCCGCAGAGGTAGCTCGAACCCGTAAAGAGAACAACTCCAGCTATATACATGAGCCTCAGTCCCGTTATACCTTCGAGCCACTCCAGAAGCGGGAGAACGACAGCTGCGCTTATCATGTAAGAGGTGACGACCCACTGGATACCGTAGAGGTCCGTCTTCAAGGGAGCTATCATCTTCGGGAGGGCTATGTCCACGACGGT
>WFYM01000097.1 GCA_015490115.1 Aquificaceae bacterium | reverse complement strand
GTTGTGAGGGACGGGAGGACAACCTTCTTCCCTAAGATCTCTTACAGGCTGAGGAAGGGTGATAAACTTCTTCTGATAAGAGCGAAGGAGGAGAAGGTATGAAGAGGATTGTTGCGGGAGTCCTATTTGCGGGAGCGGTCTGCTTTCCCCAGTTCTTTGAAGGGGAAGTCGTGAGGGAGTTCGGGGTCAAGACGGGAGTAGTTTCCGTAGAGAAGACGCTCGAGGAGTTTCTCTCCGTTTACACTTTCATGGGAGCCGGGACCAACATGGGCTTTACTGTAGGTGTTTCCCTCGAGCTTTCGACGGGAAACAGGATGTCAACGGAGAGGACGATAATATACAACGCCCTCGAGCTTAACCCCTCCGTTGAGGTAGCCTTGTCCGAAAAACTGAGGAGCTTTGTAGGCTTCGGAGGTTCTATAAACAGGATAAAAAAGAGGGTAGCAAGATCAGTGGACACTGATACGAACCTCGGTCTTCAGTTTTTAATTGGTGCGAAGCTAAATTTCACTCCCGTCTTCGGTGTCCTCGGAGAATACAAGGGAAAGATCCTGATGACGGGTGACCACGACGGTAAGTTTGTGAACCACTTTAATATAGGCATTTTTCTGATTTTTTGGTGATTTAAATAACATCGAAATTTCTTTTGTGCCTCAGCATGTTGAGGGCGAAGTTCAGGTTGTCGTATAAGGTTATAGAGTAGTTGTCCCAAAAGACGCAGGTCCCGGCGAGGCAAAAATACCCACCCGAAGGGGGTGCTATCTGCTCCGCTATGAGGAGAGTGTAGTTCCCTTGGGAGGAGACCGCTGTGTCCTCAGCCCTCACGACTATCTTTATGTCCGGCATTATCGGTTTTATAGAAGCTGTGCAGGCGAGGACAACTTTTTTCACGTTCACCTCGTTCTTCTCGCTTTTGTTATACCTCCTTATCTTCGAGGTGACTACGAAATACTTGTCCCCTCCGTGGTTGTTTTTTTCGTCGGTGACCTCATCCTTGTTCAGCTCCATGCCGAACCTCCTCGCCAGCGTGTTGCACGTGTCAGCTATCTTGTCTTCGTTTTTGTAGTAGCCGAGGAGTATCACCTTCTTCCCCTTCTCCCAGACGAGCTTCTCGACCCACCTTCCCTCCTCCTCGGTGAAGGGGACCTCCGGGTAGTTGAATACTATAACATCGTAGTTCTCGAGCTTACCCCAGTCCTCCACCTCTTCTATCTCTATCCCCGCCTTCTCAGCTTCCCTCATAAGTATGGAAAAGTAGTAGTGGTCGGTTACGGTAAACTCTTGATGGGTTACGTCCCAGCCTACCTTCATCCTCATGACTTAAAGATTATAATTTTCAGCGGTCGGAGAGGGACCCTCCCCCGTCGTAGTTAACGAGGCAGTCCCCGTCCGCGTCCGCACCCACAGCGTCCGCATAGGTAAAGGAGCCTTCGGGAGCTATAGTCTCGTCGCACACAAAGAAGAGCCTAACTATGCCAAAGCCAAAGCCAATACCCCTGAAGTAGAGGGAGTCCACCGTCTCATTCGGATAGACCCTGTAAGCGTCACCTGGGTCCAGTTTGTCGCCGTTGAAGCACAGGGAAAAACCGCTCATGTTGTAGACAACGATCGGACTCGTCCCGTGGACGCAGGTGGTAACGGTCCCGGGCTGACCTTCACAGCCGAACCTCTCCTTCAGCTCCTCGAGGGTTACGAAGAGAGCTATGTCGTCGTATCCGGAAGAGGAAGCGTCCCCGTCGGAAATGTCGTCGTCCGCGTTCGTCCCGAAGTCGTATATGTTAACCGTGATATTTGTATCTTGCCTTCCGCTTCCCGCCGTCTGCTTGTTCCTGTTCTCCCCCTTGCTGAGGAGCAAGAAGGCTACGTTTTGGACAGTCTGGAGGGGTGAGGAACAGGTCGGGTCGGAACCGCAAACTTGAACGGTTATTCCCGTTGAGGTCTCGGAGCATATGTCCCCCGTATCCCTCAAAGGTCCCCAGTAGGTATAGACCACCGGGTGACCCCAAGGGTCAACAGCCCTCCCCAGCTGCGTATACCTCTTCTCAGGTGGGTCGCAGGTCTCCTGAGAGTCGCAGGGTAGCTTCCCTGCGGTTATCAGATAACCGATCACAGCCTCCTTCAGGTGCTTTACCACCTCCTTCCCCTCTTTAAACTTCGTGTTCTTTATAAGCTGTCCGATTATCCCCGCACCTATGCCTATGAGGACACCTATGGCGACGAGTATGACCGCTATCTCGACGAGGGTGAGACCCTTCGACCTTCCCATCAACTTAAGTTTACGGCACGAGGCTTCCGTGTTACAATCTAACTGATGGGTCAGTCAGCAACGAAGGAAAGGATCTTAGAAGCTGGGAAGAGGGTGATCTTCGAGAGGGGCTTCCACAGGTCGAGGGTCTCGGACATCACCTCAGAAGCGGGTGTAGCCCACGGGACCTTCTACCTCTACTTCAAAACAAAGGAGGACCTTCTCCTTGACCTTCTGAGGTCTGTAAGGGAAGAGATCCTCTCTCTCATGGAAAGGGGTACGGACCTGCTCTCCGAAGGTAGAACGGAAGAGGCGAAGGAACACCTCTTCTTGAGGACCTTCGACCTTATGGTAAGGGAGAAGGAGCTTGCCAAGATCCTCTTCTTCGAAGCCATATGCACAAGCAAAAGGTTTCAGGAGTTCTACAAGGAGTCGAAGGAGCTGTTTTTGAAGAAGACGGAGGAAGCTTTGAGGTCCCTCGGCATTCGGAAGCCCGACGTTAAAGCCCACATACTCCTCGGGACTGCGAGACACCTGATCGAGGACCTCATACTCGGAGATCGGGGAGTGAAGAGGAGATGGCAAGAAGTCTTGCAGGAGCTTGGTGTCTACTCCTGACCTTTTCCTTCTTTTCTCAAGGTATAACGCTAAAGGAGGCGGAGAGGAAAGCCCTCGAAAACAGCCCACTTTTAAAGATGGAGAGGCTCGAACTTGTAGGCAGAGGCAAAGAAGCTGAGATCAGGTTCGGGGACATGTTGCCGAGGGTTGACCTCGAGCTTTCCCTTAACTTTTCGAGGAGGCTGAGCTTCTCCCTTCCCCCTCTTGAGTTCACCTTCCAAAAGGAGGTCTACCCTAAGGCTACCCTCTTCCTCAGGCAGGACCTTCTGAACTTAGCTTCAAAAAGAACCTACGAGATCTCGAGGATACTCGAAAAAGCTCAGAGCTACTTGTTGGAGGAGAAAAAACTCGAGACCCTCTATAAGGTGAGGGAGGCTTACGTAAACGCCTTGAAAGCTAAAGCCCTCGTTTCCGTATACAGGAGGCAGGTGGAGAGGACGAAGTCTCACCTGAGGGACATTGAGGAGATGTTCAAAGAAGGCATAGTCGCCTTCAGGGACCTTTTGGAGGCGAGGGTAAGACTTCACGAGGCGAGGGAGAGGCTCCTCTTTGCGGAAGCGAAATACAGGAAAGCCCTCAGTCACCTCTCTTACCTTGTGGGGGAAGAGGTAAAGGATGTTGAGGAGCTAAGGGGAGATATCTCGGACCTCTCGAAGGAACCTCTCCCGAAGCTCGAGGAGCTTTTGAGAAGGAAAAGACCGCTCCTTAAGTTCCTGAGGGAGACGCTGAGGGCTAAGGAAAAGGGTGTAGAGGTCGCAAGGTCTTATTTTTATCCCGTCCTCTCTGTTGAAGGTTTCCTCCAGTACACCGAGGAGACGGACCTCTTCCCGAGGACGAGGTATTTAGTCTCCTTTGCCCTCAGATGGAACCTCTTCAGCGGTCTAAAGAGGCTGAGGGAAGTAGAAAAGGCTAAGATAGAAAAAGCCAAGGAAGAGATAAGGCTGAAAGATGTGGAGGATAGGCTCCTTCTGGAGCTGAGGACCCTCCTCGAGGACATAAAGTCCGCAAAGGCTAAAGTAGAACTCGCAAAGAAAAGGGTCGAAGAGGCAAAAGAGAGCCTCAGGATAGCGGAAGAGAAGTTCAAAGAAGGTTTGGGAACAGCGACGGAAGTATTAGACGCTGAGAGCTACCTGACTTATGCGGAGCAGACTTTGAAGATAAACACCTACGACCTCATCCTCAAGATATTCAAGCTCCAGAGGGTTGTGGGTTATGAGGGGTAAGGGTCTGATCGGGGTATTCGCGGTAGCCCTCGTCTCACTTGTGATACTTGTTCTCGGTGCGAGGTGGGTCCACTTCAGGATAACCCACGCGGTGACGAACGCGGTGTTTGTGGAGGCGGAAACCTTCACGAAGGTAGCCTACAGGAGGGTGGGGGGAAGGATAGTGGATCTTTACAAGGAGGAGGGGGAGAAGGTAAAGAAAGGGGAACCCTTGGCGAGGGTGGAGGCGAAGGACATAGAGGTCAAGCTGGAGGAGGTAAGGGAGAGGATAAAGAGATTAAAGGAGGAGATAGAAGTCTTGAGGATCACAAAGAAGAGGATATCGGGAAAGCTAAGGGAGAAGGAGAGGGCGCTCCTCGAGAGGAGGGGGGAGATAAAGCTCAAGATAGAAAGCCTCAAAGTGAGGATAGAGCAGCTAGAAAGGGACAAAGAGAGGTTCTGGAGGCTCTACAAAAAGGGTGTAGTCCCTTCGAGGAGGTTCGAAGAGGTAAAGACGAACCTCCTCTCCCTGAAAAAGGAGGAGGAGGCTCTGAGGAGGGCGCTGAGCAGAACAGAGGCGGAGATAAAAGCCTTGAGGGCTGAGAGGCTGAGGATAAAGGAGATAGAAAGGAAAATAAAAGGACTCCTCCACGAAGTCGAAGCCCTGAAGAGGAAAGAGAAGGACCTCATGAACATGCTCGAGGAGACCCTCCTCAGGAGTCCCATAGATGGCTACGTGGTAAAGAGGTACGTGAGTATCGGGGAGGTCGTAAGACCGGGACAGTATATTTACGCTGTATACGACCCGAGGGACCTATACATACTCGTCCTCCTTGAGGAGACGAAGCTAAAGGGTGTGAAGGTGGGAAACAGGGTCCTCATAGAGATAGACGCGTTCCCGGACGTTGAGTTCGAGGGAGTGGTGAAGGAGATAGGGAGGGCTGTGGCGAGCAAGTTTGCTTTGATACCGAGGGATATAACGGCGGGCGAGTTCACGAAGGTGGTCCAGAGGGTCCCGATAAAGGTGGAGATAACGAAGGGACCGAAGGACATACTGAGGGTCGGTATGGGAGGAAGCGTGGCAATAGAGAGAAGATAAAGCTAAGTTATTAGTATGGGCGAGGAGAGGAAGAGGAACCTGAAGGAGGAGGCGAGGGAGGTCTTCAGAAAGTTCTACGAGGTGACGAAGGACATCCAGAAGGCTACAACGGAGACGGT
>WFYM01000096.1 GCA_015490115.1 Aquificaceae bacterium | reverse complement strand
GAAGGACCTCTCCCGAGGAGAGGAGACCCCTCACCGTGTCCCCGACAGCCTTCGGTTGCTCATGAATTTCCTTCAGCATAAAGTGCTTGAAACCTCCCCTCTCCGCTGAGACTATATCCCAAGGAACTATCATTATCTCCTTCGTGATCGGGTTCCCGAAGAAGTCGTATATGTTCACACCTTCCGGGGTGAGGTCCGCAACTTCACCGTCGCTCAAGGTTATCACCCTCCTCGTGTATGGGAGTATGGCGGGGATGTCGGAGGCGAGGAAGTTCTCACCCTCCCCTATCCCTATAACGAGCGGGCTTCCCTGCTTCACACCCACTATCCTCCCCGGTTCGTGGACGGTTATGACTGCGAAGGCGAAGGCACCCTTTAGCTTTTCGACGGTCTCGAGGACCGCGGAGAGGAGATCCCCTCTGTAGCTTTTCGCTATCAGGTGGGCTATCACCTCCGTGTCCGTCTCAGACCTGAACTTTACACCCTCCTTCTTTAGCTCCTCCCTAAGCTCCAAGAAGTTCTCTATTATCCCGTTGTGGACGACGGCGAACTCCCCCTTAGAGTCCGTGTGGGGGTGGGCGTTCTTAAGAGAGGGTGCGCCGTGGGTCGCCCACCTCGTATGTCCTATACCGGTCTTTCCCGAAAAGGGCTTTCCCCAGAGGCTCCTTACCAGCTCCCTTATCTTCCCCACCTTCTTCTCGACTACCAGCTTCCTCCCCTCTATTATGGCTACGCCCGCGGAGTCGTAACCTCTGTATTCTAACCTCTCGAGACCGCCGAGTAGAAGGGGAAGTGCGGACTCCCCTCCCGTGTAGCCTATTATCCCGCACATAGCTCTATTGTAATATCAAGCTCGCTGTCCTGTAAACCAAAAAGGAGAAGATCCATGCTGCGACGAAGCTGTATCCCAAAAAGAGGACAGCCCTCCTCTTCCCTATCTCCCTCACGAGGACGCTGAAGGTCCCGAGACACGAGGTGTATATGAGTATGAAGACCATGAAAGAGAGAGCCGAAGCCGGTGTGAAGTCTTTGGCTATCATGCCCTTTAGGGTCTCGTCCTCCTCCTCTTCCACCTCAAAGGCTACTATCTTTAGGGTGACCAAGGAGAGGAAGGCGTCCCTTACAGCCCCGCCGAGCGAAGAGACTTTTTCCTTCAGCTCCTCGGAAAAGTTGAAGTCTTCCGGGGGATCCGTGTAACCTTCTGCCGTGTATATAGTTCCCATTGAGCTTATCACTATCTCCCTTGCGAGGAAGGCTGGGATGAGGGAGGTCGTAACCTTCCAGTTGTCTATTCCTATGGGTTCAAAAATTGGAACGAGAGCCTTCCCTATCTTTCCAGCGACGCTATCGGAGACCTCCTTCACACCCGGCGGTGTGTTGAGGAGAAGCCATATAAATATGGAAGCTCCGAAGATGAGGGTCCCAGCCCTGTATAGGAAGTCCCTCACGTGGACCCATGTTATAGTCAATACGGTCCTCAAGGAGGGGAACCTGTAGGGAGGAAGCTCCATGACGAAGTGGGTGAGGGAACCCCTGTAGAAGGTCTTCCTGAGGATCAGGGCTGTTAAGATTGCAACGAGTATGCCGAGCAGGTAGAGGAAGGTAAGGACAAGAGCCGGATTCTCCCTGAAGAATATGGATATGAAGAAGGCGTAGACTACGAGCCTTGCAGGACAGCTCATGAAGGGTATCATCATGGTGACGAGGATCTTGTCCCGCGTCGACTCTATCGTTCTCGTCGCCATTATGGCGGGGACGTTGCACCCGAAACCCATGATCAGGGGAACCACGCTCCTTCCGTGGAGTCCGAGCTTGTGCATGAACCTGTCCATAAGGAAGGCTACCCTCGGTATGTATCCCGACATCTCGAGTATCGTTATCATCAGGTAAAGGGTCCCTATGAGGGGAACGAAGGTAAGGACGAAGCCGACACCGCCTATAACAGCTTCGGAGAAGAACCTCACGAACCAATCGGGAAAGCCGAGGGATCCGAGAATAACTCCCGTCAAGGGTCCGAGGAACTCGACCATGAAGGCGTCCACCCAGTCGACGAAAGGCGTGGAGAAGTCGAAGGAGATCTTAAAAGCTACGTATACAACAACTACGAACAGCAGAAATCCCAAAACGGGATGGAGGGCTAACCTGTCTATGAGGTCAGTCAGGTCCCTTCCCTTCTCACCTTTCTTCTTTACCACCTCCTTAAAGAGTCCGTGGGAAAAAGCGTATCTCTCGTCTGAGATGATATCGGAAAAGCTCTTCCCTAACTTCGCTTCGAGTTCCTTTCTCTCCGGGGACTCTTCGAGGACCTTTATAAGATCCCTCTTGTTTTTGAACCCCGTCCTTTCCGAAATTTTCCTTAGCTTCGCCTCAACTTCCTCCCCGTAACTTATCTTTGGGACCATGTTCTTTTCGTAAGCCTCCACGATCGCCGGGAGTATGCCCCTCGTCCCCTCACCCGTTCTTCCGACCGTCCTTACCACCTTTACGTTTAGAAGCTCCTCGATCCTCTCCGTGTCTACCTCCATACCGATTCTCTTCGCTTCGTCCCACATGTTGAGGACGAGGACCGTCGGTCTCCCGAATTCCAAAAGTTCCGCAGTAAGCAGGAGGCACTTCTCCAAGTTCGGCGTGTCTACGATGTTCAGGATGACGTCCGGCTTTTCCTCTTCGAGGAAACTTACCGCTATCCTTTCGTCCTCTGAGACGGGTTCCAAGGTGTATACACCGGGGAGGTCGACGAGGTGTATTTTGTAGCCTCCGAACTCTATCACCGCCTCCTTCTTCTCGACGGTGACTCCGGGCCAGTTCCCTACCTTCAGGTGCGTCCCCGCTATCCAGTTGAGGAGGGTGGTCTTACCTACGTTTGGGTTCCCGGTGACCGCTACACGGACCTTTTTCATGGAATCTGAGATCAGGTTTCAGGATCAGGCTACCTCCACGTAGCTCGCGAGGTTGTTGTCTATTATAAGCCTTGAGTTGTCCACCCTAAGGAGCAAGACCCTCCCGTTCCTGAGTAAGAGCTTAGCCCTCTTCCCCTCACGGAGACCCATAGCGGTCAGCTTCTTTACAGCAGGAGAGTCCTTCCCCTTGAGGGACTTCACCGTAAACTCCTTACCAAGCTCAACGGACCTGAGATCCATCCCTTACCTCCGGACTGATATTAAGATACGATCTCAAAATCTCCTTGTCAAGGGGGTGATCAGAGGAGAAGGTCTATGGCTTCCCTGACGTTCGAAACCTCTATGATCTCCATGCCGTAGTTTTCTTCGATCTCCATACCCTTGGGGACGAGGGCTTTTTTAAATCCGAACCTCTTCGCCTCCTTCAGCCTTATATCACCGAAGTGGACAGCCCTGACCTCCCCGGCGAGACCCACCTCCCCGAAAGCGACGAGGTCTTCGGGAACGAGCTTGTCCTTTTTTGAGGAGGCTATAGCGAGGGCGACGGCAAGGTCCGCGGCAGGCTCGTCCACGGACATACCACCCGCCACGTTTACAAAGACGTCCGAGTCCCTCGTGAAGAGGTTCACCTCCTTCTCGAGGACCGCGAGTATAAGGGAGAGCCTGTTAACGTCGAACCCCTGAGTTCTCCTCTGGGGGGTTGTGTATAAGGCTTGAAGGACCAAGGCTTGTATCTCTAAGAGTATCGGCTTGCTCCCCTCCGTGTATGGGAAGATGACGCTCCCCGGAGATCTTACCCTCCCGGCTATGAAGAAGGCTGAAGGCTCCTCTATCTCTTCGAGACCCCTGTCCGTCATTTTAAAGACAGCCACCTCACCCGTAGATCCGAACCTGTTCTTTACAGCTTTTACAACCCTGTAGAAGGTGTGCCTCTCCCCCTCGAACTGGAGAACCGTGTCGACTATGTGTTCTAAGACTTTCGGACCCGCTATCGTCCCCTCCTTGGTTATCTGACCGACGAGGAAGGAGGGTATGCCCCTTTCTTTGCAAAGTTCCGAGACCCTGAAGGCTACCTCCCTAACTTGAGCTACCGAACCTGCGGAGGACTCGAGCTTCTCCGAGTATACGGTCTGGACTGAGTCGAGGATGAGGAGCGAGGGTTCCTCCTCCTCAACAGCCCTGATTATGGTCTCGAGGTGAGTCTCGGGAAGGAGCAGGATTTCCCTTGAGGAGACTCCGAGCCTCCTTGCCCTCACCGCTATCTGGGAACCCGACTCCTCACCGGATACGTATAGGACCTTCCCGGAAAATCTGTCGGAGACCTGAAGGAGGAGGGTGGACTTTCCTATCCCCGGCTCGCCCGCTATGAGGACCACCTGTCCGGGAACGAGACCCCCTCCGAGGACCCTGTCCAAATTGGAAAAGCCGGTCCCCATACGTCCCGTCTCCACCTCCTCCCACTCGAGTAAAGGTTTGGGTCTTTCCCTTTTCAAGCTGTATTCTTCTACCACCTCCTCCGCAAAGGTGTTCCACTCACCGCAGGAGGGACACCTCCCCTTCCACTTTACAGACTGGTATCCGCAGGACTGGCAGACGAATTTAGTCGTTTTCTTCGCCATCCGGTCTAATATAGGTCATCAACTCCCTTATGAGGCTCGCAGGCTCCACCTCCTTAGGACACACGTTGTTGCACTTGTTGCAAGAGAGGCAGTGGTAGAGCTTTCCTTCTATGGCTTCGCTGAACCTCATCTCCTTACCATCCTCCCTCGGGTCCTCCAAAAACCTGTATATCTTCGCGAAGATCATGGGACCCGCGTATCCCTCCTCCAAGACTTGGGGACAGTAAGACTGGCAGGCGGAGCAGAGTATGCAGTCGGAGGCTTTTTCTATCTTCGCACTAACGGATGGGGGGATCCTCACCTCACCCTCCCTCTCCGAGATCCAGAACCTCAGTCTCCTCAGTTCCGAGACTATAACCCCGTGGTCCACCGCGAGGTCCTTTATTACGGGAAACTTGTCGAGGGGTTCGACCACAACCTCTTTACCTATGAGGGCGTAAGGGAAAACCTGCTCCTTGCATGCGAGCTTCGGAAAACCGTTCACGTAAACAGCACACGTCCCGCATATACCCGCCCTGCAGAAGTGCCTGAAGGTAAGCGTCGGGTCTATATCTTCCTTTATCCTCTGGAGGGCGGTAAGGAGGGTCGTCCCCTCCTCGCAGTCTACCTCGAAGGTGTCGTACCAGCTCTTCCCCGTCTCAGGATCGTGCCTGTAAACTTTCAGCCTTAGCTTCATAACAGCAATAATATAGTTAAATTTTCCTTATGGAGAAGCCCTGGTCGGGGAGGTTCTCCGAAGAGACAGACAGGTTCGTAGAGGAGTTTACCGAGTCCGTCAGCTTCGACAAGGCTCTCGCCATCGAGGACATAGACCAGAGCGTAGCCCACGTGAGGACCCTCGAAAAGGCGGGCTTAATATCCCCCGAAGAGGCGGGGAGGATCGTAAAAGCCCTCGAAGATATAAAGAAGGAAGTTCAGGAGGGTAGGTTCAGGTGGAGGAGGGAACTCGAGGACGTCCACATGAACATAGAAGCGGAGCTGATAAGGAGACTCGGAGAGACGGGGAAGAAGGTTCATACGGGAAGGTCGAGGAACGATCAGGTGGTCACCGACGAGAGGCTCTTCCTCAAGAGGGAAACGGGGGAGGTGGTAAGCCTCCTGAAGGATATAAGGAGAACCCTTGTCAAACTCGCGGAGGGGACCGTAGATACGATCCTACCCTCTTACACTCACTTACAGAAAGCCCAGCCCATAAGGCTTGCCCACTACTTTTTAGCTTTCAGGGAAGCCTTCTTAAAAGACACGGAGAGGTTCCTCGACTGCTACAGAAGGATAGACGAGATCCCTCTGGGGAGCGGTGCTGTCGCAGGTTCGGACTTCCCCCTCGACAGGTTCTTCACAGCTGAGATCCTCGGCTTTTCGAAAGTTTCGAGGAACTCAATTCAGGCTACCTCGGACAGGGACTTCATCCTCGAATTCCTCTTCGCCTGTGCGGTCACAGGTATGCACCTCTCGAGGCTTTCTGAAGACCTGATCCTCTGGTCCTCCGAGGAGTTCGGATTCGTCGAACTCCCCGACAGACTATGCACGGGAAGCTCCATAATGCCCCAGAAGAAGAACCCGGATCTCCTCGAGCTGATAAGGGGAAAGGTGGGAAGACTTTACGGAAACCTGATATCTCTGCTTACGGTCCTTAAAGGTCTTCCCACAGCTTACAACAGGGACCTTCAAGAGGACAAAGAACCCCTCTTTGACTCCCTCAAAACATTAAAGGCTTGCCTCGTAGGTATGAGGAAGATCTTAGAGGGTTTGAAAATTAGAAGCGAAAAGATGAGAAGCTCGGCCGGGAACCTCACCCTCGCAACGGACCTCGCCAACTACCTCGTCAGGAAAGGAGTTCCCTTCAGGGAAGCTCACAAGGTGGTAGGAAAAATTGTTTCGTATCTGGTCGAAAAAGGGAAGAGGATGGAGGAGCTTACCTTCGAAGAGCTAAGGTCCTTTTCCGAACATTTCTCCGAGGACGTCCTCGAACTCCTCGATCCTGAAAGTTCAGCGGACAGGAAGGTCACATACGGGGGAACTTCTAAGAAAGAGGTGGAGAGGATGATCGAAGTGGCGAAGAGGGAGGAGGGGCTATAGGAGAACTATAGCCTTCGCCCTGTGCCTTATGAGGGAAACGAGGACGACGGCGGAGAGGTAAACCATCGAAGACTCAAGGACCAGAAAGGAAGCTATCTTGAGGTAGGAGAGTTCCGGACCGAGATACCTTATCATGAGACCGCTGAAGTTGTCCAAGACAGCGGAGCTGACAGCTATAACGCTCCAGAGGACCTTCCTCCTCAGGTTCGTAAAGAAGGAAAAGTGGATCAAGGTAAAGAGGTAGAGGAGCATGGCTGCCGTGTGGGGGACGAGGACTTCTAAGATACCTTCCAAGCTCTTCGGCTTCATGAAAGCGGAGGGGTCTCCGAGGTAATATTTGGCTACACTTTCAGGCGTGATGCCGAGCTTCATGAGGAATAAAAAAAAATTGACAACAACGAAGATGAAAACCGAACTTGTGAACATGAAGACTACGGCGTAGAGTATGGTCCTCTCGGGTGGAGCCTCCTTTTCCTTTGTCGCATACAGCTTAAGGGAAAGAAAGAGCATAACCCCGGTCAAGAGCTGGAACGTGACGAAAGAGGCTATCTTGAGGTATATGAAGAGGGGGGAGAGGAAGTAAATCAGGAGGCTCGAGAAGAACTCCGAAATTCCCGAAAGGAATGATCCCGCGATCAGGGTGTATTTGACCTTCTCACCTGTACTCTTGTGGAGGAATATGGAAGAGAGGACGAGGAGAAACATTATGAAAATGAAGAAGTTAACGTGCATGTCTTCGAGGACTTGAGAGAGGGGTATCCTTTCCGGATACATAGGGTCCGTGAAGAAGTATGTAAACATCCTCTCGTAGGTGAGACCGTATTTAGCTCCGTAGAGGAACCAAGATACCGCCCAAAAGACAGCTCCGGAGATCAGGAAGAGGACGACAGCAACGTGGAGGGGAGGGTTCCTCTTTATACTCGGAGAAATAAAGAACCTCATCTCTCACCTCCGAAGAGCACCTTCCATATGGCAAGCGCCCTCCTCGAAGCTCTGACTATAGCCCTCGCCGTGAGGGTAGCCCCCGTCATGTTAGGTATGTCCCTCCCGACCCTCAGCGGATCCCTGTCTATGTCCTTACCTTCGAAGAGCTTCAGCCAAGCTTCGTCAGCCATATATTCGAGAGGCTCGTTGAAAGCGAGAACCTCCACAGCCATTATCTTACCCTCGGGGCTTATGACAAAGAGGACGCTCTCGGAGTGGGTCCTCACCCTGTGGACGTCCACGTATCCGTATGCGATCACCTCCTCCTCCTTCACGACCAAGTATACCGAGATGAGCCTCGAGTCGAGCCTCGACCTTGCTATCTTCTCTATCCTTCTCTTTTGCTCCTTCGAGATCACGATGTTCTTTATTACGACCTTTGCCCCGGGAAACATCATGGCGAGCGACTTCTCGGGTGTGCTGAAGTCCCTCTCGTAGGAAAAGGTCACGAAGGCTAAGAAAAAAGGTAAGGTGAGGAGCAGGGTCCTCATACTTATAACATTATAATCAAAATTTACATTCAATCTCAATTTTAAAAACCTCTCTTGAGGATATTTGCATATTAGAATTTACTTATGGAATCTCCCTCTTCAACAGTGTTATAATTAAGGTTAGCCGGAGTGGCGGAACTGGCAGACGCGGGGGATTCAAAATCCTCTGCCCGAAAGGGCGTGCGGGTTCGACTCCCGCCTCCGGCATAAGGAAATCAGGATGCACGTTCTCCTCGTCGGACTCGGCAACATGGGTTCCAAGTATCTGAAAAAGCTGATAGATCTGAACATATCTCCCGTCCTTTGCGACATAGACCCTTCTAAGATGGAACTTTGCAAGAGCTGTCCCTTTTACTGCCACTTCGGTGACGTGAAGGAGGAGGTGAGCAAAGTTATAGTCGCGGTTGACCCGGAAGACCACGTGACCATAGCAAAAGAGTTCTTAAAGAAGGGAATACCCGTCCTTTTGGAAAAGCCTCCCGCCCTTTCCAGCGTTGAGTTCGAAGAAATATGGGAAGACCCGAACTTGGAGATCTCCGAGATAGAGCTTTACTCGACAGCGATCAGAAGCCTTCCCAAGGACATAGAGGTGGAGGAGATCGATATAGTGAGGTTCGGAAAAGGGAGGGGATACATAGATCCTTTTTGGGACCTCGCTTGGCACGACCTTTACCTTCTCCAGCACCTATTCGGAAAGGTTGAGGTCTCGAAAACTAAAAGGGACGATGTATGGGAGATGGAGGGGTCCGCGGGCGGTATACCCTTTAGACTTAGGGTAGCTTGGGAACACCCGGACCCGAGGAGGGAGTGGGTCCTGAGGACAAGTTCCGGAAGGGTTTTTGTCGACCTCATGAGGGACAAGCTCCTCCTCGGAAAAAAGGTAATAGAGGGGAAGAAGGATAAGCTTTTGGAGATGGTGGAGGACTTTTTAAAAGGTATGAGGAGGGAGGGGTCGACGAAGAGGGCTATGGAAAATATCAGGATCCTCGAGAGTCTCCCTTGAGCTTTTCGTAGACCGCCATTATGTATCCGAGGAAAGCGTTTTCCGGCTGGGCGCCCACGAACTCAGCCATACCCTCGTTTATAACTATCTTCGGGACACCTACCACTTGAAACCTCTCAGCGAGGTCGGGGTTCTCGGAGGCGTCTATTACCTTCGCGGTTATGTAGTCGCTCGCGAGGGCGAAGTTCCAAGCCATAACGGCAGCCGATGGACAGTAACCGCAAGAAGTTGTAACGAAGACCATAAGGTCTATCGGTATGTCTATACCCTTCAGGAGTTCGAGGGTGGACTCGGAGAGCTTGGGCTTCCTCTTGGAGACTTGGAGTATACCCTGTATGAAGGTGCTGAACTCAAGACCTGCAGGAAGACCTACATACCTTATCCCGTAGTCCTTTTCACCTTCTATCACTATGGTCGGGACCCTGTCGACGCGGTATCTCTCCGCTATCTCCTTTTCGAGAACCGGTGTGTGGACTTGGAGCTTGAGCTTGTCCTCACCTACCACGTCCACAAGCTCTCTCACGAGGCTCTCGACAGTTTGGCAAGTCTCGCAACCTATGGTCTGAGAAAAGACCCTCACCGTAACGGGTTCCTTAAACTCTTTCGAAAAGACGTCCCTTATCTGGTCCCTCACATCGAGTCCGAGCAGCATCTCATACCCTCCTTAAGTTTATAAATATATTCTTAATTCCTTAAATGTCAAAAGAGGCTCCTCTTCCTTACGCTTTGGAGGAGGTTGTGGGCGAGCCTCGTCGGTTCGGGGACCCTGTGCTTTGAGGTCTTGAGGACGAGATCTATAGCTGTTTTGAGACTTATCCTGTGACCCGTGGAGACGAATATAGGTGCTGACCCCTCCTTCGTCCTTACAGCCGCACCTATGATCTGGTCCTTGTATTTTAGGTATGAGTAGCTACCCCTTTTCTGGTCAGGTTCTTTGTAATAGCCGAAGAGCTTTGTCTTTGCTACACCTACGCTCACCTCCCCCGTCTCCACACCGAAGTGGGAGGCTATACCGCATCCCCTCGGGTGGGCTATCCCTTGACCGTCTATGAAGTAAACGTCCGGCTTTACCTTCGCCTTTTCGTAGAGCTTGAGGAGGAGGGGCATCTCCCTGAAGGCGAGGAAGGTGGGTATGTAGGGAAAGGTGACGACGTCCTCGATAACGAGGTCGTATACCTTTCTGAGGCTCTTCAGCTCGACGACGACGAGGCTCGCCCAAGCTTTCGTGGGGTTTTCGTCTATCTTCTCGAAGGTAAGGTCCATCCCGCCCACGGTCTCCACGGAGCTGAAGTCGTCCTCCTTTATAACTTTCTTCGCACACTCTATCTGTATACGCTTTAGCTCCTCTATCTTACCCTCCTCACCTCTCCCCAAGGTTCCACCTCCTCGAAGACCTCAGCCTCGAACCTGTATATCTTAACACCCTCCTCCCTCCAGCAGTCCGGACCGAGACCAGCCTTCATGCAGGTGTGCCTGAGGAACTCCTCGAGGTCCCACCCGAACTTGAGGGGAACCTGAGGAAGAAGCAGTCCCCTTATCTTTCCCTTTTCCACTATGAGACCGTCCCTACCTACCTTTACCTCTTCGGAGATCCTTTCTTTCTTTATCTCAACGGGTTCCGTGAGGAGAGATATCTCCCAGAGGACGGAGCTGAGTTCTTCGGGGCGTAAGGGTTCGAACCTCGGGTCCCTGAAGGCTGCACCTATGGAAGCCTCAACAACACCCCTCCAAAGGGGATAGAGGGGGTAAGGTATGCCGACACAGCCCCTCAGCTCCTTTTTCGGGAAGGTAAGGAGCGTAACGAAGACACCCCTCTTTTCGAAAAAGCGCTCCTTCACATCTTCCGGAACTCCGAACTCTTCACCCTTCAGGACGCTGAGGACAGACCTTCTCCCGATCTCTACAAGCTTTTTTACTTCTTCTAAGCTCAGCATAGATCCTTTCCTCTAAGCTGAAGAACTCCTCAGCTTCCCTTTCCCCCTTTTCGTGGTCGTAGCCGAGGAGGTGGAGTATGCCGTGGATAAGGAGCCTGTCGAGGACGTCCTCCACCGATACACCGAGGTCTTTTGCTTTTCTCCTTGCCGTTTCAAAGGATATCACCACGTCTCCGAGAAGCTTCACCCCTCCGACGGTCTCTCCAATAGGAAAAGAGAGGACGTCCGTCGGCTCGTCCTTTCCCCTATACCTTCTGTTCAGCTCCCTTATCTCCCCGTCGTCTGTGATGAGAAGGCTAAGCTCCGCTCCTTCCACGCCGAGGATCTCAAGGACCCTCTTTGCCTTTTCCTCCAAGCTTTTCCTTCCTTTCCTCCCCTTCCTCAGCTTCACCAGAACCTCGTTCATGGGTCTCATAAGCCTCTATTATCTTAGCTACTATCGGGTGCCTTACCACGTCCTCCTGAGAGAACCAAACGAAAGCTATACCCTCTATCCCCCTCAGTATCCTGAGGGCTTCTATGAGTCCGGACTGCTCCTTCCTCGGCAGATCTATCTGAGTTATGTCGCCCGTGATCACAACCTTCGAGCCGAAGCCTATCCTCGTGAGGAACATCTTCATCTGTTCCCTCGTTGCGTTCTGAGCCTCGTCGAGTATTATGAAGGCGTCGTTTAGGGTCCTTCCCCTCATGAAGGCGAGGGGAGCTATCTCTATTATGTTCCTCTCGAGCATGTAGGCAGCCTTGTCGTAGTCCACCATGTCGTAGAGGGCATCGTAAAGGGGTCTCAGGTAAGGGTCCACCTTCTCAGCTATGGTCCCCGGCAGGAAACCGAGCTTCTCACCGGCTTCTACAGCGGGTCTCGTGAGTATTATCTTGTTCACCTTCTGGTCCTTTAAGTGAGCGAGAGCCATAGCCATTGCAAGGTAGGTCTTCCCCGTTCCCGCGGGACCGACGCCGAAGACTATGTCGTTCCTCCTTATAGCTTCAACGTACTTTTTCTGTGTCGGGGTCTTGGGGACTATCGCCCTCTTCCTGTGGGTGATGAGTATAACGTCCTCCTCTTCGGGAAGCTCCTTACCCTCCGTCTTCGTTAGGAAGTCCTTGGCGTATTCCCTCACCTCCTTTGCTGTCATCGTCTCCTTCTCGAGCCTCGAGATCACAGCCCTCAAGAAGGAGACGAACCTCCTTACCTTCTCCTCCTCACCCTTGACGATCAGCTGTGTTCCCCTCGGGACTATCCTGACGTCGAAGACTTTGGAGAAGTATTTGACGTTCTCGTCCCCTCTCCCCACTATGGCGTAGAACTTCTCGTCGTATCTTTCGAGGTCAAGCGTCTCCTCAGCGAGCGTCCTGTCTATCATTCTCCTTGACTTCGCTCAGGGTTAGAATAAATATAAGATTTCGGTTAAGATATTACAAGCGATCGGAGGAAGGACCATGAGATACATGATAAGGACAGCTCTGCTTCTCGGACTGCTAACGGGCATACTGCTCTTTCTCGGGAACGCCATAGCTGGCAAAACGGGGATGCTCATAGCCTTCATAATAGCCGCTGTTATGAACTTCCTCTCCTACTGGTTCTCGGACAAGATAGTCCTTTCGATGTACGGTGCGAGGGAGATAAGTTACGAAGAAGCTCCTTGGCTCCACAGGATGGTAGAAGAGCTTTCGAGGAGAGCCAACATACCCAAGCCGAGGATATACCTCGTCCCCATGGAACAGCCCAACGCCTTCGCAACGGGTAGGGGTCCCGGACACGCAGCGGTTGCGGTGACGAGGGGCATACTCGACATACTCGACGAGGAGGAGCTAAAGGGAGTTCTTGCCCACGAGATAGCCCACATAAAGAACAGGGACGTCCTCATAGCTTCCATAGCCGCGACGATAGCGGGAGCCATATCCATGATCGTTAACTGGCTCCAGTGGGCGCTTATCTTCGGCTGGGGAAGAGGTGAAGAAAACAACAACAATAATCCTCTTGCAATATTAGGTAGCATACTGCTCATAATCGTGACCCCCATAATAGCCGCCATAATCCAGATGGCTATATCGAGGTCGAGGGAGTATCTCGCCGACGAGACGGGAGCTTACATATGCGGTTGTCCTCTCGCTCTTGCGAGGGCGCTCGAGAAGATACACAACTACGTTATGCAGGTCCCGGCTAAGGTGAACGAGGGAACAGCCCACCTCTTCATAGAGAACCCCTTAAAAGGGGAGGGCATATGGGAACTCTTCTCCACCCACCCCTCCACCGAGAAGAGGATAAAGAGGCTAATGGAGATAGCTGAGAGGATGGGGCAGAGGGTGTGATAAGATCTCCTCTAAATGCTGAGGCTCATAATAATAAGACATGCGGAGAGCGAGTGGAACACGGTAGGGAGGTATCAGGGTCTCCTCGATCCCGAACTCACGGAAAGGGGGAGGGAGCAGGCTGAGCTTCTCGGAAGGGAACTTAAAAAACTCGGGCTTGACGTTCTTTACACCTCTCCGCTCAAGAGGACCTTCGAAACAGCAAAGATAGTAGGGAAGCACCTCGGTATAGAACCCGTCCCCGACGATAGGATAAGGGAGATAGACCACGGGAGGTGGTCTGGTCTCCTCGTCGAGGAGGTTAAAAAAAGGTTCCCTGAGGAGTTCGAAACTTGGATAAGGAACCCTGAAAAGGCGAGCTTCGAAGGAGGTGAGAGTTTGAGGGAGGTGATGGAGAGGGTTTCGGACTTCCTGAGGGAGGTAAGAGAAAAGCACGAGGGGAAGAGGGTCGGTGTAGTCTCACACACGGTCCCTATAAGGTGTATGCTCTGCAATCTCCTCGGCATAGGACTCTCCCACTTTTGGATCTTCGGTTGCGACAACGCCTCCTATTCGGTGGTGGACCTTGAAGGTGAAAGGGCGGTCCTCAAAGGGCTGAACCTCACCTGCCATCTGGGGGAACTCTATGTGGAAGGTCATTCTGCTCTTTAGCTTCGTCCTTTTCACCTTCGGGAGCGATCTAGAGGAGAGGTTCAGCCTGAAAGTCAGGGTGGTGGGAAGGATAGTCGAGGAAAAGCCGAAGCTCCTCCCCCCGAAAAGGATCAGCCTCCCGGGTGAGGCGAGGTATTTGGACCTCT
>WFYM01000095.1 GCA_015490115.1 Aquificaceae bacterium | reverse complement strand
CTCCTAAACAAGAGGGTCGTAGCCCTCGATCTTGCAGCACTCGTCGCAGGAACCAAATACAGGGGTCAGTTCGAGGAGAGGCTAAAGAACATACTCAAAGAGCTTGAGAAAGCTCCAAACGTCATCCTCTTCATAGACGAGATACACACCCTCGTGGGAGCGGGTTCTGCGGAGGGTTCCATAGACGCCTCCAATATGCTAAAGCCCGCCCTCGCGAGGGGTGAGATACAGGTGATAGGTGCGACGACCCTCGACGAATACAGGAAGTATATAGAGAAGGACGGCGCCCTCGAGAGGAGGTTCCAGCCCGTGATCGTCGACCCACCCTCCGAGGAGGACACCCTCAAGATCCTATACGGTCTCAAGGAGAAGTTTGAAGAGTTCCACGGAGTCGAGTACACACCTGAAGCTCTTGAGAAGGCTGTGACCCTCTCGGTGAGGTATATAACGGACAGGAACCTCCCCGACAAGGCTATAGACGTGGTGGACGAAGCAGGAGCCTTGGTGAAGCTAAAAGCTATGAACCTGCCTCCAGAACTCAAGGAGCTTGAGGAGAAGATAAAGAAGCTCGAAAAAGAAAAAGAAGAGGCTGCGAGCGATCAGGATTACGAACGTGCGGCGAGGATAAGGGACGAGGAGCTGAGGCTAAGGGCTAAGTTCGAAAGCCTGAAAGCCAAGTGGAAGCAAGAGATGGAGAAGGACAGACCGAAGGTAACGGCTGAAGACGTAGCTGAGGTAGTTGCGAGGTGGACGGGCATACCCGTGAGGAGGGTCCACGAGAGCGACATGGAGAAGCTCCTCCACATAGAGGACGAACTCAAAAAGCGCGTTGTCGGTCAGGACGAAGCCATAAAGGCTATAGCGAGGGCGATAAGGAGGTCGAGGGTAGGTCTAAAGGGCAGGCACAGACCGATAGGCGTCTTCCTCTTCCTCGGACCAACCGGTGTCGGCAAAACCGAGACCGCAAAGGCTCTCGCTGAATACCTCTTCGGGACCGAGGACGCCCTCATCAGGTTCGACATGTCCGAATACATGGAAAAGCACACTGTTTCGAGGCTGATAGGCGCACCTCCGGGATACGTTGGTTACGAGGAGGGAGGACAGCTCACGGAAAAGGTAAGGAGGAGACCTTACTCGGTCCTCCTCTTTGACGAGATAGAGAAGGCTCACCCGGACGTCTTCAACGTCTTCCTCCAGATATTCGACGACGGGAGGCTCACCGACGGACTCGGGAGGACCGTCGACTTCTCCAACACGATCATCATAATGACTTCGAACCTCGGGGCGAGGATGATAGTCCAAGGGGGTTCGATAGGTTTCGAGAAGAAGTTCGGGATGATAGACTTCGAGCAGATGAAGAAGAACGTCCTCGATCAGGTAAGAAAGACGTTCAACCCGGAGTTCCTGAACAGGCTCGACGAGATAATAGTCTACAGACCACTCGAGAGGAAGGACATAGAGCAGATACTCGAGCTACAGCTGAAGGAGATAAACGAAAAGCTAAAGGAGTGGGAGATTCAGGTGAAGCTCCACAAGAGCTTCGTAGACTGGATAATAGACAAAGAGTACAAGCCCGAGTTCGGTGCGAGGAGCCTAAAGCGCGCCCTCCAAAAGCACGTCGAAGACCTCCTCGCCGAAGAGCTTATAAAGGGAACCCTGAAGGACACGGAACTTGTGGAGATAAGGGTAAAGAACGAAAAGCCCTACTTCAAAATAATCAAGAAGAAGGAGAAGCTCGAACCTGCCTTAAAAGAGTCCTGATATAATACCTTTTTCGTGAAAAAGCGAACCGCACGGATTTTCATTACCCTACTCTCTTTTTTTGCCCTCTCCTTCTCCCAAATAGTTGAGAGCATCGAAATAAGGGGGAACCGCTACGTCCCGGACGAGCTGATAAGGGAGATCATAACGACGAAGGAGGGGAGCGTCTATTCGGTTGAGAAGGTAAGGCGCGACATAAGGAGGCTCTTCAAAACGGGCTTCTTCAGGAGAATAGAAGTTTATAGGTTCGAGGAGGAGGGGAAGGTAAAGCTCCTCTACGTGGTCGAGGACCTTCCGGTCATATACAGGATAGAGTTCGAGGGGAACAAAAAGATAGACGACGAGGACCTTTCGGAGAAGCTCGGGATAGAAACCGAGGTTGGGAAGATAGACGTAGAGGAGCTGATCCAAGGATACACCTCAAGCCCGGCCATAGAGGAGAGGATAGAGATCCAGAGGAAGCTGAGGCTCGGGAGGGTCCTCTCGGAAAAGGAGATAAAGGAGCTTATCAACAGGATAAAGGCTATATACCTCGAGGAGGGATACCCGGACGTCGAGGTAACCTACAGGATAGAGGCGAAGAAGGGGGCTTCCAAGCTCGTCTTCATGATAAAGGAGGGGGAAAAGAAGTACGTCGTTAACATAGACTTCAAGGGAAACAAGACATTCAGCGGGAGGAAGCTAAAAGGTCTAATGGAAACGAAGGACAGGAACATATTCATCCTCAGGCTGAAGCCCCCCTTCAGCGAAGAGGTATTGAAAGAGGACGTCCGAAGGATCAGGGAGTTTTACATAGACGAGGGCTTCCTCGAAGCTAAGGTAAGCTACAAAGTGAAGAAAAAGAACGGAAGGCACGACATAACCATATTTGTCGAAGAGGGACCGAGGTATAAGCTGAAGGAACTCAAGATAGAGGGGAACACCCTCTACGCTTACTCGGAGATAGTTGGGGATATCCTGAAGAAGAACAAAAGGAAGGGAGGCTTTTACAGGAGGGAGGTGGTAGAGAAGATAAAAAGAAGGATAAGTGAACTCTACTCGGAGATAGGCTTTCTGAACGTCTCCGTTGAAGAGGAGGAGAGGGTCGACCCAAAGAGGAAGGAAGTCTCGGTGACCCTAAAGATCAGGGAGGGGAAACCCGTCTACGTCAGGGAGATAAAGGTGGAGGGGAACTACGAGACGAGGGACTACGTGATAAGGAGGGAGATGAGGGTGAGGGAGGGCGAGCTTGCAACAAAAAAAGCTCTCCAGAGATCGAGGACGAGGATCCTCAACCTCGGCTACTACGAGGAGGTCCAGATCCAGCCCTTTCCCTCGGAAGAGGGGTGGGATCTCCTCGTAAAGATAAGGGAGAGGTTCACGGGGCAGTTTTCGGTAGGTCTCTCTTACAACGAGGTGACGAGGCTTTCAGGTTTTGTGTCCATAAGGAAGGGGAACTTCAGGGGGACTGGGGACATAGCGAGCATATCGCTCAGCTACGGCGCCCAATACAGGGACAACTCGGTATCTTACACGGACAAGTGGTTCATGAAAAGACCCGTTGACCTTACCCTCTCCCTATTCGACAGGAGGATACAGTACGTGACCTACACGGTAGAAAGGACGGGAATCAGCGCCACCTTCTCGAGGGAGTTCTGGGAATACTGGAGGTGGTCCGCGGGTCTCAGCTTCCAAAGGATAAGGTATTCGGACATAGACCCCTCCGCATCGCCGATAATAAGGGCGCAGGCTGGAAGGAGAGAGTCGAGGAAGCTGATATTCTCTATAAGGAGGGACACGAGGGACTACTTCCTATTTCCGACCGAGGGTTCCCTTATAGAGGCTAATTACTCCGTGGGACTTCCGGTTCTCGGAGGGACGGAGAAGTTCCACAGGGTGGTCTTCTCAGCTTCCAAGTTCATCAAGGACACCTACTTCGAGACGGGGACGGTATTTTCCGCAAGGGGGACCTTTGGTATAGTGGAGCCTTACGGCGGGGCTGTCGTTCCCCTCGACGAGAGATTCTTCGTAGGCGGTGACTTCACCATAAGGGGTTACAACTACGGGATGGCCGGGACCTTGGACGTGAACAACCAGCCGATAGGCTCAACGAAACAGCTCTTCTTCAACTTCGAGATCAGCTACCCCCTGCACAGGGTT
>WFYM01000094.1 GCA_015490115.1 Aquificaceae bacterium | reverse complement strand
TGGGACCCCTCAAGGTAAACGGTATGGGCGTCGCGGTGAGGGGTCTCATAGTGAGGCACCTCGTCCTTCCCAACGGCGTATCCACAACCAAGGAGGTGATGGAATTTCTAAGGAGCATAGACCCGAACATGGCTGTAAACGTTATGGACCAATACTTCCCCTTTTACAAGGCTAAGGAGTATCCAGAGCTTTGGAGGAGGATAACCCAGGCGGAATACGAAGAAGCCCTCTACCATGCAAGAGGCTTCAGGCTTATACTCGACTGATTAAGGTCTTCCCATAGAGTAGTATTCGAAGCCCCTCCTCCTCATGTCCTCAGGGTCGAATACGTTCCTCCCGTCGATCACTATGGGAAGTTCCATAAGCTCCTTAACTTTACCGAGATCCGCTTCGGCGAACTCCCCCCACTCGGTGAGGATCAGGAGAGCCTCCGCCCCCTTCACAGCCTCGTATTTGTCGGGAACGTATCTGATCCTCTCACCTTCGGGGAATATCCTCCTGAAGTTGCCCGCAGCTTTGGGATCGTAAGCCCTGACAAAGGCTCCTTCTTTTAGGAGAGCTTCAACCACCTTTATGGAGGGAGCCTCCCTTATGTCGTCCGTGTTCGGCTTGAAGGAGAGTCCCCAGACAGCTACCTTTTTGTCCTTGAGCGTCCACAGGGCGCTCCTCACCTTGTCAAGGAACCTCTCCACCCTCCTTCTGTTTATCCTTTCGACCTCTTTGAGGAGTGAGAAGTCAACACCGTATTCTTCCGCTATCCTTATGAACGCCTTCACATCCTTCGGGAAACAACTCCCACCGTATCCTATGCCCGCGTTTAAAAACTCCCTCCCTATTCTCTTGTCGTAGCCCATCCCTTCCGCGACGAGCTTTACGTCAGCTCCCGTCTTCTCGCAGAGGTCCGCCACCATGTTTATGAAGGATATCTTCATGGCGAGGAAGGAGTTGGAGGCGTGCTTTATGAGTTCAGCGGTAGCGGGGTCGGTTATCAGGAGAGGGACTCCTTTTTCTGTAAAAGGTCTGTATATCTCCTCTAAAATCCTCTTTGCCTTCTCGCTCTCAACACCGACAACTATCCTGTCAGGCTCCAAAAAATCCTTTACCGCCGAACCTTCCCTCAAAAATTCCGGGTTCGAGGCGACGTCGAAGGGAATACTCTTTTTGAGATACCTCTGGACGGTCTTTTTGACGAGCTGGTGGGTGTTTACGGGAACCGTTGACTTTTCCACTATGAGCCTGTAAGAGTCCATCTCCTTGGCTGTTAGCCTTGCCACCTCCTCAACTTGGGAGAGGTCAGCGGAACCGTCCGGAAGGGAAGGTGTCCCGACGCATATGAAAATAACCTCTGAGAATTTTACCCCTTCCCCGAGGTCCGTTGTAAAGTATAGGGTCCCCCTCTTTATGCCCTCCCTTATCAGTTCCTCGAGACCCGGTTCGTAGAAGGGGCTTTTTCCTTCCTTCAGCAGATCCACCTTCTCCTTTACCTTCTCGACGACGAGGACCTCGTTACCGAGGTGGGAAAAGCAAGCTCCCGTTACGAGTCCCACATACCCCGCACCTACTACGGTTATCCTCATCGTTTAAATTTTAGCCTATAATATTTAATACAGCGGGCGTAGCTCAGTGGTAGAGCGGCTGCTTGCCATGCAGCAGGTCGCGGGTTCAAGTCCCGTCGCCCGCTCCAAAAGATAATGAAGGTAAAGTTCTTAAAGTCAGCTGTCGACGACTTCCCCCCTCCCGTATACCCCGAGGTCGTATTCGCTGGAAGGTCGAACGTCGGGAAGTCTTCTTTAATAAACATGGTAGTCGGGAGGAACATAGCGAGGGTGAGCAAAGAGCCGGGAAGGACACGCATGATCAACTACTTCCTTTTGGAGGACAAGGTTTACCTCGTCGACGTTCCCGGATACGGCTTTGCGAAAGTTCCCAAGGAGGAAAGGGAGAGGTGGAAGAGCATGATGGAGAACTACTTCAAAGAAAGGAAGGAAAACATAAAGATGCTCTTCCTTTTGATAGACTCCGTCGCCGGTGTCCAGAAGCTCGACGAGCAGATGATAGAGTGGCTCGAGTTCTACGGGATTCCTTTTACCGTGGTCCTCACAAAGACGGACAAGGCTACCCAGAAGGAGATAGCCAAAACCCTGAAGGAGGTCAAAAGGTTCGTCGGGGAGGGGGCTATAGTTCTTAGCTCCGCGAAGGAGGGAAGGGGTAAGAAGGAAATATTGTCGAGGATTCTGGGATGAGCTTATAATTTTATATTCCATTCGGGAGGAGGCAGGTGGCGAAGGTAGTGGGTCTAAAGTGCAAGGAGTGCGGAAGGGAGTATCCCGTTGAGCCTCTTCATGTCTGCGAGTTCTGTTTCGGACCTTTGGAGGTGGTTTACGACTACGAGGAGATAAAGAGGAACATATCCCGAGAGAAGATAGAAAAAGGACCGAAGAGCCTCTGGAGATACATAGACCTCCTTCCCGTGGAGAAGCCGAGGGTGGGGCTGAGTGCGGGATTCACACCCCTGAGGAGAGCTGAGAGGCTGGGAGAGGTCCTCGGTCTTGAGAACCTCTACATAAAGGACGACTCGGTGAACCACCCCACCCTCTCTTTTAAGGACAGGGTCGTCTCGGTAGCCATATCGAAAGCCATAGAGTTCGGCTTCGACACGGCAGCCTGTGCCTCGACAGGGAACCTCGCAAACTCGGTTGCGAGCCACTCAGCTCAGGCGGGTCTCGACTGCTACGTCTTCATACCGGCTAACCTCGAGACCCAAAAGATATTCGGTAGCCTCGTCTTCAAGCCGACGGTAGTCGCGGTCGAAGGGACTTACGACGATGTAAACAGGCTCTGCTCAGAGATAGCGAACGACCTCGGCTGGGCTTTCGTCAACATAAACATAAGACCCTTCTACGCTGAGGGTTCCAAGACGTTAGCCTTCGAGGTAGTGGAACAGCTCGGGTGGAAGGCTCCCGACGCTGTCGTTGTTCCTGCAGCTTCCGGTTCCCTTTACACGAAGATATGGAAGGGTCTAAAGGAGCTGAAGGAGGTGGGTCTAATAGACTCGGTCAGCACGAGGATGTTCGGCGCTCAGGCTGAGGGATGCTCCCCCATAGCCACCGCTTGGAAGGAGGGGAGGGACTTCATAAAGCCCGTGAGACCGAATACCATAGCAAAGTCGATAGCCATAGGGAACCCTGCGGACGGCATATACGCCCTCCAGACGACGAGGGAGAGCGGCGGTGACTGGGAGACAGCTACGGACGAGGAGATAATAGAGGGCATAAAGCTCCTCGCTGAGACGGAGGGGATATTCACAGAGACCGCAGGAGGGACAACGATAGCCGTCCTCAAGAAGCTCGTAGAGAAAGGGAAGATAGACCCAAAAGAGACTGTGGTAGCCTACATAACCGGGAACGGATACAAGACCCTTGAGGTCTTAGAGGGGCATCTACCGGAGCCTGTTAGGATAAAGGCTTCCCTCAAAGACTTTAAGGAGAAGGTCCTCGCAAAGGTTTAGGAGGTGGGAAGATGGGGATAACGGTGAGGGTCCCGACGCCTCTGAGGAGACTGACGGACGGTCAGGGGGAGGTTGAGGTTGAGGCAAGGACAGTAAAGGAAGCCATAGAGAAGCTGGAAGAGATGTATCCCGGATTCAAGGAGAGGATCTTGGACGAGAATGGGGAGGTGAGGAGGTTCGTGAACCTATACGTGAACGACGAGGACATAAGGTTCCTGAAGGGTGTGGATACGGAGCTGAAGGAGGGGGACGTCCTCTCCATAGTGCCTGCAATTGCGGGAGGAAGGTAAGGCTTACTTTTTAGGGTGTTCGGGTTACTTTTACTGGGGCTGGAGGGGAAAGTTCTACCCCGAAGAATTAAAGCCTAAAGACTGGCTAAGATACTACTCGAAGTTCTTCAAAACCGTCGAGATAAACTCCACATTTTACAGCTTTCCGAAAAGGGGAAGGCTAAAAAAACTCGCAGAAGAAACTCCGGAAGACTTCCTCTTCTCCGTGAAGGTGAACAGAACTATAACCCACATGAAAAAGCTAAGGGATACTGAGGATCTCGTCGGAAGATTCTACGAGGAGGTCTCCGAAGGTTTAAGGGAAAAGCTCGCCTGCTTTCTGTTCCAGATGCCGCCCTCTTACAGATACTCGGAGGAGAACTTAGAGAGGATCTTGGAGCAGGTCGACGGGAGCTTCCTGAACGTCCTTGAGTTCAGAGACAAAAGCTGGTGGAGGGAGGAGGTCTTCGAAACTCTAAAAGCCCGCGGTGTGGTCTTTTGCTCCGTCAGCTTCCCCGGTCTTCCTGAGGAAATCGTTGAGACCTCAAACACCGTATACATAAGGTTCCACGGAAAGGATAGAAAATACAGATACTGCTACTCCGAAGAAGAGCTGAAGGACTGGGCGAGGAGGATAGAAAACTCGTCAGCAGAGAAGGTCTTTGCATACTTCAACAACGACTACAACGCCTACGCTCCGAAGAACTGCCTGACCTTGATGGGGATACTCAAAGGGGAGGGACCCTGAAGGGAACGTTAAGGAGCGGGTTCTCCTCCTCCGGGGGAAATACAGCGTAAACTCCAAAGCAATACTTACCTATCTCGACTACCCTCCCGACCCTCACCCCAGCGTCGTCGAGTATGAGACCAACCTCCCACTCGGAGTAGACCTCCTCGGGTGGGGGACCCTTGTCCCTCTCCTCCTTCTTCCAGTCTATTATGGCGAGGTAACCCAAAGGTTTTGCGACCCTCTTTAGCTCCTCAACGAACCTCTTCGGGTCTTCGAGTTCGTGGAAGGTAAAAGCCATGAAGACGAAGTCAACGGAGTTGTCGGGAAGTGGTATGCTGTTCTCTTCGGACTTTAGGACTTCTACGTTCGCGAGTTTTTCCTTTTCCACCTTCTCCTTTGCCCTCTTTACCATCTCCTCTTGGACGTCTATGGCGTAAACTTTCCCTTTCTCGCCCACCATCTTAGAGAGGTAAGGAAGGTAAAAGCCGGGACCCGTTCCAACGTCTAAAACGGTCATCCCCTCCCTAATCCCGAACTCCCTCAAGGTCTTCTCTGGGTCGAAGAGTTCGAGCCTCGACGGGTCTTCGAGCTTGTGTATGTTCTTAGGATCGAACTTGTGAGCCATCGAGGACCTCCACAACTATGTTACCGAAAGGCTCCTCCTGATGGAGGTCTATCTTCCCCTCGTAGTAAAGATACATGAGAGCCATGAATTGGGGGACGAAGTTGACCCTGTCGAGGAAGGTGAAGAACTCTATCCTCTTTCCAACGTCCATGTTTTTGAACAGCTCCCACATCTCCCTCAGGACGTCCTCGAACTTGGAGACGTGGAGGGGTATGACCTTAGCTTTCTTCTTGGCTCTCCTCTTCCCGTTCTGGGACCTTCTGAACATCCTCCTCGCCTTCTCGAGGTTGTCAGCTAAGTTCTCCTCCACCTCCTTGCTCTCCTCCTCGAACATCTCCACTATCTCTTGGAGGGTGTATTCCCTCCTCTGTCTTGGCTTTTTCTCGGGCTTCGGGAAGAGGACCTCCACCTTTTTCTTGAGGAGGAAGGAGGCTGCAACCACAGCCCTCGCAGGTATCCTGAGATCCAAGATCTCCCTTCTTCTTAGCTCCTCTATATACATGTTCGCAAGCTCGACTATGTCCACCTTCCAAGGGTCCAGCTTCCCCTCCTCTATGAGGGGGACCACCAAGGCGAAGGGGTGGTCATCTTCTACGATGAAGCTCCTCATTCTCCCTATCTTATTCGGACTTCTCCGCATACTTTAAAGCCCTCAGCTGTCTTGTAGCCTCCTCCGGTGCTACGCTAACTATGACGTTTTCCGTTTCAAGCTCAAAGCCTCCGAATACGGAGACTCTCGGGAGTATCCTTACGTAGTAGTGGTAGTCCATGTCCCAAGGGGGTGCGGACTGGAGGGTGAGGTTGTAGGGCATGTTCTCTCCGAGGAGTCCCTTCAAGGTGGAGACGGTTTCCCTTATGACCTCCGAAAGCTCTTCGAGGTTCCTCTCGAATACGAAGGAGCTTACCCTCTCCTTGGGAACTATCCAGACCTCGTAAGGTGTCACCGGTGCGTAGGCGAGGAGAACTGAGAAGTTCTTGGAAACGAAGAGGACCCTCTCCTGAAGCTCAAGCTCCCTACTCAGAAGCTCCCCCATCACGTCCCTGTTTTCCTTTTCGTATCTTTCCTTTTCCTTCAAAAACCTCCTCGGGTAGAAGGGCAGGGCGAGGACCTGAGAGTGGGGGTGGGGTATGGAAGCTCCGGCCTCCTTCCCCCTGTTTCTGAAGACGGCGACGTACTTCACGCCGTTCGTGTTGTAGTAGTGGACCATCCTCTCCCTGTATGTCCAGAGGAGCTTTGGAAGATGCGGTATGGTGTCGAGATCGTCCGTGTGTGAGGGGGAGTCTATAACGACGTCGTGCATGTGGGGTATGGCCGGGAACTTGTTGGGGATCACCCTCACCAGCCATCCCGATCCGTCACCGACCCTCAGGCTCTCCTCAGGCGTCAGGGCTTCTCTACCCGGACAGAAGGGACACTGGATCGGCTCCTCTTGAGCTTCGTAGCAGTCCTTCGCGATGTGGGGTCTCCTGCTCCTCACGGAGGCTATTATGTGCCTCTCGCCCGTTAAGGGATCTTCCCTTAAAAAGAAGTTCATGGCTATATTTTAGGATCGGACGACGAGGAAATAGTATAAAGGGGCTGAGAATATGAGGGCGTCGAACCTGTCCGTGAAACCTCCGTGTTCTCCGAGGACGTTCGAAAAGTCTTTTATGCCGAAGTACCTCTTCATAAAGCTCTTGAAGTAGTCGCCCACGACACCGACCGTGAGGAACAAAACACCTACCAAAACCCCTCTCAAGATCGGGAGTTCGGAAAGGAGCAAGAAGACTACAGTCCCAGCGGTGATCCCTCCCACGAAACCCTCCACCGTCTTCTTCGGTGAAACTTTGGGGAAGAGGGGTCTCCTTCCGAGCCTCCTGCCCACGTAATAGGCGACAACGTCCGAGGCGAAGACGCTGAGGAGGAAAGCTATAAGTGTGTCCGTTCCCCCCTCCTTTATCCTTACAAGGTAGGAAGGGAAGAGACCGACGAAGGTAAGGACAAATACAGCTTTTATGGTCGAGTTGAGGTCCCACCTTATGTATCCGTAAACCAAGCCAAAAATAAAGACCGCCGTTGCTCCGAGGGTAACGTCCCCGTAAAAGAGGAGGGGGGAGAAAAAACCCAAAGGGGAGAGATCTCTTATACCGAGGTGTATGGACACCTCCCTCGAGACCAAAAGGGACAAAAGTCCGACGCTGAGGAGGAAGAGGGGGAGCGGAAGGAGGGCTACCGCTAAGGAGAGGAGACCTATTATTACGCCGTAAGCTTCCCTACTCATCTAAGACTCTTCCGAACTTCCTCTTCCTTCTCGAGTAATCCTCTATGGCTCTTAGAAGCTCCTCCCTCGTGAACTCGGGCCAGCATACCTCCGAAAAGTAAAGCTCGGTATAGGCGAGGTTCCAGAGGAGGAAGTTCGAAATCCTCCTTTCCCCCGCCGTCCTGATGAGGAGGTCAGGATCCGGGACACCGGCAAG
>WFYM01000093.1 GCA_015490115.1 Aquificaceae bacterium | reverse complement strand
TCCGTGAAGGCATGCTTTCTTTCCAAGGTCATGGATCTCAGCTGGTCCATTATGCCGAAGGGTGGGAGGTCGGGGAAGCTCTTCGTGAAGATTTCCTTCCTGCTCCTTCTTAATTCTTCGGTCACCTTCTCAGCAAAGAAGGAAGAGCCGACCACCGAGCCGAGGAACAGAAGGAGCGAAGCCCCTTTCAGGACTAAGAACCTCCTGAGTTCCCTTCCCGTTACCTCCTCCTCCCTGAAGTCGGGGGCTTCGTCCGGAAGGACGTATCTCAAAGAAGCACCGAAGGCTGCGGAAAACCTCGGTCCCCCGTAAGCGTTCTTCCTGACCTTCCCGAAGACCTCCTCCACACCTCTTATGCCCTCCACCTCACCGCAGAGGAGGACTTCCTCTTCCAAACTCCAGCCTGCCTCCTCCAAGATCCTCTCCAGATCCCCGGGGTCCTTTACATGTTCCCTTCCCCTCAGCATGACCCTATAGGATTCCAAAGCTCCTCCCCTCACCCTCACTAAGGTGGTCCTTCCTTTCTTTAGGTTCACGACTGTGCATTCCTCGAGTCCGTTCGCCTTAGCACACCTTACCAAGGAGAAGACCTCAAGGTCGAGGGCGTAAGCGTCCTCAGGGGGTTGGAAGTCTTTAACTACCGCGAGTATATACCTTCCGTTGAGGACCTTCACGTCCCAAAGGACTTTCCCGAACTTCTCCTCCACCTCCAAAGAGACAGCCTTCCTTACGTCCCTCGGGTCCTTTAGATCTGTCTCTGCGAACTTAACTAAAGAAAGGTGGGAGGGGACGACGAAGATCTTCCTCCCCGTCGCTGTTGTTGGCTTCCACTCTTTTTTTAGCCTTCCCACCTCGACGCTGAAGGAGAGGTCCCCGTCTACTCCGGTCCAGACCACGAAAATATTGTAATCTCCGCTGTGTGTTAAAATGCTTTACATGATCTGTCTCATACTCAGGAAGGGGGTGAGAGATGGCTGGAAAAGTCCTCTTCGACACTCCCGAACACAAGGTCTTCCTGTTCGAAGAGTTAACTCCTGCGAGCGCGGTTCAGGCTAACCAGTATCTCATAATCCACAGGGACGAAGCCATGCTACTCGACCCCGGAGGACACAAGGTCCAGTCGAAGCTGTTTTCCGACATATCGGTCCTCATATCCCCCAAACAGATAAGGTATATATTCCTCTCCCACCAAGACCCTGACATAGTCGCCAGCATAAACTACTGGATGATGGTGACCGAAGCGGAAGCCCTCATATCGAAGCTCTGGATGAGGTTTTTACCTCACTTCGGTCTCGACTCGAAGCTCGAAGGCAGGGTGATACCCATAGACGACAAGGGAACTAAGGTAAAGCTCGGTGGCGACTGCGAACTCATGATCATACCAGCCCACTTCCTCCACTCACCGGGAAACTTCCAAGTTTACGACCCCTGTTCTAAGATCCTCTTCTCGGGAGACCTCGGAGCATCCCTCGGTCAGGACTACTTCTTCGTCGAGAACTTCGAGGACCACGTAAAGTTCATGGAGGGCTTCCACAGGAGGTATATGGCTTCTAATAAGGTCATTAAGTTTTGGGTGAACATGATCAGAAAGCTCGACATAGAAACGATAGCTCCCCAGCACGGTGCTGTGTTCAAAGGGAAGGAGATGGTCGAGAAATTCCTCAGCTGGCTCGAGAGCCTCGAGTGCGGTGTTGACCTCCTGAAGGAAGAGGATTATACTTTACCGCAATGAATAGACTGCTTATTTTCTTCGTTCTCTTTCTCCTCTCCTGTGAGGAGAAGTATAACGGCATAGTTAAGGACGAACCCGCTGAAAACTTCTGCCTCACGGGTTGGAGGGAGGGAAAGGAGAAAGAGGTGTGCTTAGAAGATTTTAGGGGGAAGGTGGTCCTTATGTTCTTCGGCTACACCCACTGTCCCGACGTCTGTCCCACAGCCCTTCAGGTCCTCAAAAAAACGGTTGATCTCTTGAAGCCGGAAGAGAGGAAAAGGGTTCAGGTCCTCTTCGTGAGCGTCGATCCAGAAAGGGACAAGCCCGAAATAGCCCAGAAATACGCCGAGTTCTTCGACCCCTCCTTTATAGGAGTTACGGGTCCCCACGAAAAGCTCCGGAAGATCACAAAAGCTTACTTTGCCTTTTACAGGAAAGCGGA
>WFYM01000092.1 GCA_015490115.1 Aquificaceae bacterium | reverse complement strand
CGCCACTTCCCTTTTTAGCCTTTCGTTTTCCTTTCTCAGGACCTCAGCCTCCGCCTCCGCCACCTCAGGTCTTTTTAGCTTCCTCAGTATGTCTTTGACGTCGTATCCCATAATTTCGAGGTCCTCTTTGCTGTAGTCGAAAACCGAAAAGAAACCGACGTAGAGGGAAAGGTATAACGGAAACATCTCCCTCGTGTAGTAAACAACCCCTTTGTTTGCGGTCTCGCTCTTGAAGAGGAGTTCTGTAAGGGACATCAGCTCCTCCCAGCTTTTGGGACTATTGAGGAGCAGGTCTACAATATCGGAGATAGCCCTCCTTACCCAAGCATCGAGGAAGAGGTGTGGTTCAACGGAGGATCCCTTTAACCCGCCTTCGAGGACAGCCCTTATCTTGAAACAGCCCAAAGCCCAGACTTTAAAGAGTGTTTCGAAGTCCTCTACCCAGCTCACGGGGAGAACCCAAGAATACATATTCCTCTTCCTCCATACCTCTTTCAGAAGCTCCTGTGTCTCGTTGGTAAAGGGGTCCCTCATCCCGACCCAGTCGGTAAAGTCCCTAACCGACCTGAAGAACCTCTCCTCGTAAACCACCCCTCCCTTTCCGGTGAAGAACATCCCCATCCTCGACCTTTCCCCGCTCGCTACTATGACCTTTGCAGGTTCGACGAGCCTTTTGTTTTCCAGATCCCAGAAGCCAACCTCAGCCACCTCGTAAACTACTTCTGTCCTTTCCTCCCTCGTCTCCGCTCCCGGGAAAGGGGAATAAACTCCCGCTATCTCGTGTCTTTCCAAGATCTCGGGAACCAAAACTATGGAACCCACCGCCTCCATGAACCTGTGGTCGAAGTAAGTTTTCTTCTCTTCGGGGTAGATTACCCTCAGGCTGTATTCGGTCTCGAGCTTGTCCGACATGAACTCAAAGTTCCTCCTCATAAGTTCAGAAGCGGACCCTCCCCTCTTCCAGCCGTGGAAGTTTGCCTTCACAAGTCGCCTCAGTTCCTCCTCCCTCATCCCTTATTAAAAACGGTTCGAAGTTTGGAGATCTATCATATACTACATGAGGGTTTTGATTAAGCTGGCTGTTGCCTGTGCTATCTGCGTTGCTGTTGCTGGAGCTATATACCTCGTTCTGAGGGCGGTGGGTGTAATTTAATGGTGGTCAACTTCTACAGACCGGTTGAGGTTTTCTTCGGAGAGGGTGCCGCTCTGAAGGTGGGGGAGGTGGCGAGGAGGTTCGGCTTCAAAGCTATGATAGTAACCGGGAGGGAGAGTGCGAAAAAGAGCGGTGCTATTGATAAGGTGATAAGCTCCCTCTCCTCCCACGGGGTGAGGGAGTACGTGATCTTCGACGAGGTCGTCCCGAACCCTACGGACACGATCGTAAACAGGGGGGCTGAGATCGCTGTCAGGGAAAAGGTGGACATGATAATAGGTCTCGGGGGAGGGAGCGCCTTGGACGTTGCGAAGGCTATCTCAATAGTCTCCTCCAACGAGGGTTCAGCTTGGGACTACGTCAAATACCCCGAGGGTCCGAGGCTCATCCCTTACCTCAACAGACCCGTCGTGTGCATACCGACGACAGCGGGGACGGGAAGCGAGGTGAACCGCTACTCGGTGATCACGAACGAGATGAGGAAGGAAAAGCTCGTCATATCCCACAGTCTTAACTACCCTAAGGTAGCTTTAATAGATCCGACGCTCACCTATACGATGCCTCCCGATTTAACAGCCATAACAGGTTTCGATGCCCTCACCCACGCCCTCGAATCCTTGACAAACAAGATTGATAACTTCATGGCTGAAGAGTATGCGGTAAGGGCTGTTCAGATAATAGCCGAGTGGCTACCCGTTGCTGTGGAAGAACCTGAAAATAAGGAGGCGAGGAGGTGGATGTCCTACGCCGCTATGCTCGCAGGGGTTGCCATAGACCACATGGGAGTTGCCCTAATCCACGCTATGGAGCATCCCGTCTCAGCTCACTACCCCGAAGTCGCCCACGGTGAGGGACTCGCTATCCTCGCCCCTTACGTTACTGAGTTCAACCTAAAAGGGAACCCGGAAAAATACGCCCTCTTTGCAAGGCTCATGGGCTACGAAGAAAAGCCCGAAAAGGCTGTGGATGCCCTGATAGACCTGCTCGAGAGGATAGGGCTTTTGAAGACCTTAAAAGATGTAGGTGTTGAGGAGGAAAAGCTAGACAGACTCACCGAAGACGTCTACATGCTCTCGAGACACACCTTTACCGTGAACCCTGTCGAACCTACCCTCGAGGATGTGAGGGAGCTATACCAGAGGGCTTACGAGGGAAGGATCTAAAATCTTATCTTCCCCTTCAGCTCCCTTTCGAGTTCCCTCCTCATAGCTTTCTCTTTCAGCTCCTGTCTCCTGTCGTGGAGCTTTTTCCCTTTTGCGAGGGCTATCTCAACCTTTACTAAGTTGTTCTTCCAGTAGAGCTTTGTGGGTATTATCGTGTAGCCCTTCTCCTGAGACTTTCCGAGGAGCCTCATTATTTCCCTCTTGTGGAGGAGGAGTTTCCTTTTCCTCAAGGGATCCGGTGGCTTTACCGTGGCGAACTTGTAAGGGGCTATGTAGAGGTTGTGGAGCCAAGCTTCCCCGTTTTCCACCCTAACGAAGCTGTCCTTGAAGGATACGGTCCCTTTGTTTCTCAAGGACTTTACCTCGGGACCCTCGAGGACTATTCCCGCTTCGTATCTTTCCAAGATCTCGAACTTGTGATTCGCCTCCTTGTTCTCAGCTATCGTGGTTACTATGTCCTTCCTCTTTGCCATACTTTCAAAGCCGGGGCGGTGGGAGTCGAACCCACAACCTCGGGATCCGTAGTCCCGCGCTCTGTCCAGTTGAGCTACGCCCCGTCCTTAATTATTTTAACCCCTCCTATCCTCTCCTTCAGCTTGCAGACAGGACAGACCTCAGCGGGACTCGGCTCACCGCAAACCTTACAGGGTTGGACCTTCCCCTCCTTCCTCTCCCTGAACTTGGGGTAGACCTTCCTCAAGTATTCAAGGTAAAACTTCATCTTCGTTCCGGGGAATTTTTCCTCTATTCTGTTTAGTATCTCCTTGAAGAAGATCGAGGTCGCATCTTCGGAGTAGGGACACTCCTCCTCTATGAAGTCTATACCTCTCAGAAGGGCGTAGAGGGCTGTCTCCTTTTCGGTGAACTTGCAGAAGGGCTTTGCCTTCCTCACGAAGCCTTCCTCCTCTTCGAGGACAGGATACTTCCTGCCTAAGTATTTGGTGTTCCAGTTTACTACGTTGGCAAGGAGGGAGGAGGCTTCGTCGTCGAGGTTGTGACCGGTGACAACTACCGTGTAGCCGTGTTCTTTGGCTACTTTGTTGAAGTTGTATCTCTTCAGCATACCGCAGACGGAACATGCGGACCTTGAGGTCACCTTTTCAAGCTCCGGGATCCCGACAAGCTCCTCTTTGAGGTCCTTTATTATAACCTTTGCTCCCAAGGAGTTTGCAAACTTCTCCACCTTTTCTTTTGATCTTTCCGAATACTCTCCTATGCCAAGATGAAGGTAAAAGCCGTCGGCCCTGTAGCCGAGCTTCCTGAGGACATACCAAAGAGCTAAGCTGTCTTTTCCACCCGAGACAGCAACGAGGACTTTGTCCTCCTTAGAGAACATTCTGAACTCTTTGATTGTTCTCTCCGTGTAACGTTCAAACCAAGAGAGGAAGTCCTCCTTGCAAAGGGCGAGCCTGTGGTGGGGCATGTATATTACAGGCTTTCCCCCGCAGACCCTACACCTCATAGAGAAAATATACTTTCAGATCAAACCTTCCTCTATGAGGCTGACAAGCGTTTTTCCGAAGGTCTCCGATAGCCTGTGGTCGTCGTCCACCTCAATATACTTTTTTACCTTCACCTTGCTCACGAAGAGTCTCGTCCTCTCTACGGGAACAATCTCGTCCCTCTTCCCGTGAACGACTACTATGTCAACGGGAGGGTCTTTGGGGAAGTTCACCTTTTCATCTTCGAGTATCTCGTAACCCTTTTCGATTATGTCCTTTGCGAAGTCTCTTCTTACCTCCACCTTCTTCCCCTCCTCTTCAAACTTGAGAGTTTCCCTCCCTTCGAGCCAGTCTTTTATCTTTTCCGTGCCGAGTGTCTTCACTATAAGCCCGAGCGTTTCGAAGGAGGGAGAAAGAAGAAGTAGCCTCTTTAAGTTCCCTATTTCTCTGAACCTTACGTAGTTTGCCGCAACGTAGCTCCCGTGGGAGCTTCCGCAGAGGGTTATCTCATCGAATGTCCTTGAAAAGCCTGTAATTATGGCTTCGAGGACGTCCAAGACCTCAGTAGTTGTGTGCTTCTCATAGTCCATGTCCATGGCGAAAAAGGAGTAAAGACCCGTCCTTTTGAAGTGGTGTCTGGCAAACTGGATCTTCTCGCCCGTTATATCGGTAGCAAAGCCGTGGAGGTGGACCCAGAGCCTTTTCGGATTGTTCCTGTCGAAGAAGAACATGAAGAAATTATAAACTTAACAGTATGAGGAGGTTCTTCGAAAATATCCCCGAAAGGGACTGGAGAAGCTACGAGTGGCAGATAAGGAACAGGGTAAGGACAGCCGAAGAATTAAAGAAGTTCATAAAGCTACTCCCTGAAGAAGAGGAGGGAATAAAGAAGACTCGGGGTCTCTACCCTATGGCGATAACACCCTACTACCTCTCCCTTATGGACCCCGAAGACCCGAACGACCCAATAAGGCTCCAAGCTATCCCGAGGGTCGCGGAAGTGGACGAAAAGATCCAAAGGGCGGGAGACCCGGACGCCTTAAAGGAAGAAGGGGAAATACCCGGACTCACCCACAGGTATCCGGACAGGGTTCTGATGGTCGTCACCACCTTCTGTGCTACTTACTGCCGTCACTGTATGAGGAAGAGGATATTCTCCGCGGGAGAGAGGGCTGTAACGAAAGAAGAGATAGACAGGATGGTGGATTACATAAAGAGGCACGAGGAGGTGAGGGACGTCCTCATCTCGGGAGGGGATCCGCTCACCCTCGACGTTGGGAAGATCGAGTATATACTGAAAAAGCTAAGGGAAATAAAGCACGTGGAGATAATAAGGTTCGGGACGAGACTTCCCGTCCTCGCACCCCAGAGGTTCTTCGACGAAAAGCTCCTCAGCATCCTCGAGAAGTACTCACCCATATGGATAAACACCCACTTCAACCATCCGAAAGAGATTACGGAACTCGCAGAAGAAGCCGTTGACAGACTCTTAAGACACGGCATACCCGTTAACAACCAAGCGGTCCTCTTGAAGGGTGTGAACGACGACCCCGAGGTGATGCTCAAACTGAGCAGGGAACTTCTAAGGATAAAGGTAAAGCCCCAATACCTTTTTCACTGCGACCCGATAAAGGGAGCTGTCCACTTCAGGACCACGGTAGACAAAGGTCTCGAGATAATCAAATACATGAGGGGAAGGATATCGGGGATGGGGATACCTACTTACGCGGTCGACCTTCCCGGCGGAAAGGGGAAGGTCCCCTTGATGCCCAACTACGTTG
>WFYM01000091.1 GCA_015490115.1 Aquificaceae bacterium | reverse complement strand
GTTCCAGAGAGACCGGGAAGCTTTAAAAAAGCCCTCGTCGCTTACGACGGGAGATCAAACTCTAAAAGGTCAGCACACCTTGCCACCTCTTTTAGGGAGATCTTCGGATACGAGGTCCACGTCCTCGTCGTTGAGGACGGTGTCTCTGTGGACTTAGATGAGATAGGTGAGATACTTGGCGACGAGTTCACGCTCCACAGGACAACGGGTCTCCCCGAGGAGAAGATAGTGTCCTTTTGCAGGGAAAACGGTATAGACCTGCTCTTTATAGGAGCTTACGGTAAGGGAAGGCTGAAGGAGTTCTTTCTCGGTAGTGTGACCTCCTTTGTAGTTCACAACCTCAACATACCTATGGTCCTTACCAAGTCTCCTGAGGCGTGATAAGGTTCCTTATGTCCGAGCAGGTGAGCTTGGGCTGGGTTCCCTCGACGAAGACCATCTCGACACCTTCGCAGGTCTCGTCCGCAACGACGAAATCTTTGGGGTTTATAGGAACTATGACAGTTCCCTCGGGCAAGGGGAAGTCCTCGTTCGGGTATTTGGAAGCCGCAACAGCCATAAAGTCCTTCCATATGGGGAGGGCTACCCTCGCCCCGTTCATACCGTTTCCGAGACTCTTCTTTATATCGAACCCAACCCACACACCGGTCACTATGTAGGGGGAAAAGCCTATGAACCAAGCGTCCATGTATTCGTCGGTCGTCCCCGTCTTTCCAGCCACTATCCGTGGAAGGTCCCTCGCCATCCTCCCCGTCCCTTCCAGAATAACAGCCCTTAGCATGTCGACGAGGACCCTCGTCTCTTGAGGAGGCAGGACCTCCTCGCACTTGGGATAGTTCTCCTCGAGGACCCTTCCTGTCCTGTCCACTATCTTCCTTATGAGGAAAGGTCTGCACCTCACCCCTAAGTTGGCGAACACTTGGTAGGCTGAAGTGAGCTGAAGAGGGGTCACCTCGACAGTTCCGAGAGCTAAGGAGTAGTAAGGTTTTAAGTTATCAAGACCTACCCTGTAACCCACGTCGAGGACGACGTCGAAGCCGAGCTTGTCGAGCAAGTTAACGGTGGCTGTGTTTATGCTCTTTGCGAGACCTTGCCTCAAGGTAACGACCGTGTATTCTCTGTCGTCGTAATTCTTCGGCGTCCACTCCTCACCGGTCGTGGGATCGTAGAAGGTCCTCGGTCTCGCGTCTATTGAGGATATCTGGGTCTCACCCTTGAGGAGAGCTGCCATGTATATTACGGGCTTTATGGCTGAGCCAGGTTGTCTCTTCGCTTTTATAGCCCTGTTGAAGGGGCTGTAAGCGTAAGAGTATCCGCCTACCAAAGCCCTTATCGCCCCCGTGTGGACGTCAAGGCTTACTATCGCCCCCTGAAGGTCGGGGAAGAATACGGGTTCTCCCCCTTCTATCTTCACCATAACGTATCTTCTCCTCTCCAAGGGAACCCCCTTCACCTCTATACTGAACTTCCTTCCCCCCACCTCAACCTCCGCCACCTCTCCTTCTACTTTCAGCACCTTCGCCACGTATACCTTCCCCTCCGCGAGCTTCTTCCCCTGCTTTTTGTAGATCTCCTCAAGCTCCTCCTCCGTCTCCGGAAGATACGGGACGCCGACCATCTTGGCTACCCTCTTCAGCCCCTTTTTGAGGACCCTGACAGCGAGGGTCTGGAGGTCCTTGTCTATGGTCGTGTATATCTTAAGACCCCCTTGGAGGGCAAGATCCCCATATTTCTCGATAAGATATTCCTTCACCATGTCGAGGACGTAGTCGGACATCCTGTATCTGTTTTCCGTTCTCACAACAACGGGTTTGTTGACAGCTACCTCAAACTCCTCCCTCGTTATGTAGCCCTCCTCGAGCATCCTTCTGAGGACGTAATCTCTCCTTTTCTTTGCGAGTTCGGGGTTCACGAAGGGGTTGAACTTAGAGGGTGCTTTCGGAAGACCAGCAAGAAGCGCTGCCTCCTCGAGGGTTAACTCCTTTACGCTCTTTCCGAAGTATACCCTCGAAGCAGCTTCTACCCCGTAGGCTCCGTTACCGAGGTATATCTGGTTGAGGTAGAGTTCGAGGATCTTCCTCTTGTCGAAGACTCTCTCTATCTTGAGGGCGAGGAGGGCTTCCCTTATCTTCCTCCTTATCGTCCTCTCCCTCGTCAGAAACAGGTTCCTCGCGAGTTGCTGGGTTATGGTGCTTCCCCCCTGAACTATCCTCCCAGCTTTTATGTTAGCTATAGTAGCCCTTACTATCGCCCCGAAATCTATTCCGTGGTGCTTGAAGAAGTTCCTATCCTCAGCCGCTACGAACGCCTGTATAACTTTTTCGGGGATCTCATCTATCTTCACGTAATACCTCCTCTCCACACCTATGTCCCCGTAATACCTGCCCCTGTAGTCGTAAACAGTTGAGGACTCGGGAGGGGTCCAGGTCTCGAGGAGCTTCACATCCGGAAGCGTAAAGTAGACGTATATGAGGTAGGTGAGTATCGGGATACCCGCTGCGAGGAGGAGGGACCCGAAAAGGACGAGTAACTTTTTATACATGACAGGATTTGACGAGTAACTATAATATTATACTCTCAGACAAGGAGGAGGGCATGGAGAAGGGGAAGTATGAAGAGTGCAGGAGGAGGCTTCTCGAGGAGAAGGCTAAGATATTGGAGAGGTATTTAGCCAAGGAGGAGACCCAGCAAAGGCTCGAGGAGGAGTCAAAAGAACCGAGGGATTGGGAAGACATAGGTCAGCTGACCTACACGGAGGAGCTTCTCGATAACCTCTCCCAGATAGAGGTGAACACACTTAAAGAGATCGACTACGCCCTGAAGAAGATAGAGGCGGGATCTTACGGGATCTGCGAGATCTGCGGTGAGGAGATAGCATACGAGAGGCTCTGCGCAATACCTTGGACGAGACACTGTGCGAAGTGTGCGGAGGAAGCTGAGAAGGAATCAGGAACCCACATGCCCTCTTACGGCTTCGAACCCATGATAACGGAGGACATGGAGATAGAGAGGGAGGACATAGGGGAGTCCTGATGTTATGGAAGAGGGGAGCATCCGAGATAGCCTCCCTCGTATCCAAAGGTGAGCTGAAGCCCTCCGAGGTTATAGAGTCCTTCTTGAGGAGGTTCGAAGAAACGGAGGAGAAGGTAAAGGCTTACATAACACCCCTCTTCGAGGAAGCCCTCGAACAGGCTAAGAAGCTCGACGACAAAAAGCCGGAGGGTAAGCTCTTCGGAGTTCCTGTAGCTGTAAAGGACAACATAGTGATAAAGGGTGTAAGGACTACCTGCGCTTCCAAGATCCTCGAGAACTTCGTATCACCTTACGACGCCACCGTGATCGAAAAGTTAAAAAAGGAAGGCGCACTTTTCGTCGGAAAGACCAACATGGACGAGTTCGCCATGGGTTCCTCCACGGAATACTCCGCCTTCTTCCCCACGAGGAACCCTTGGGACACAGAGAGGGTCCCGGGAGGTTCCTCGGGAGGCTCCGCGGTCACCGTCGCTGTTCAGTCCGCACCCGTCTCCTTAGGCTCCGACACGGGAGGCTCGATAAGACAGCCCGCGAGCTTTTGCGGTGTAATAGGCATAAAGCCGACATACGGCAGGGTCTCAAGATACGGTCTTGTAGCCTTCGCCTCCTCCCTCGACCAGATAGGTGTGTTCGGGAGAAGGACGGAGGACGTCGCCCTCCTCCTTGAGGTGATAAGCGGACACGACCCGAGGGACTCGACATCAAGAAAGGTCCCCGTCCCGAGATACACGGAGGAGATGAAAGGGGGCGTTGAAGGTCTAAGGATAGGGCTTCCCAAGGAGTTCTTCGAGTTCGAGCTTCAGAAGGAGATAGAGGAGACCTTCAAAGGATTCATCTCGAAGCTCGAGGAGGCGGGCTGTGAGGTAGTGGAGGTCTCCCTCCCCCACGTTAGGTATGCTATACCCGCCTACTACATAATAGCACCCTCTGAGGCTTCTTCTAACCTTGCGAGATACGATGGTGTGAGATACGGCTACAGGGCTAAAGGCTATTCGGACATAATTGATATGTTCTCAAAGACAAGAGACGAAGGTTTCGGTCCCGAGGTGAAGAGGAGGATAATGCTCGGGACCTTCGCCCTCTCCGCGGGATACTACGACGCTTACTACCTAAAAGCCATGAAGGTCAGAAGACTCATATACGAAGACTTCATGAGAGCTTTCGAGAAGGTGGACGTGATAGCGGGACCAACTTCCCCGACCTTGCCTTTCAAACTCGGCGAGAGGCTCGAAAACCCGATAGAGATGTATCTTTCGGACGTCTTTACGGTTCCCGTTAACCTCGCTGGTCTCCCCGGAATATCCGTTCCCATAGGTTGGGTGAGGGGTCTTCCCGTAGGAGGACAGCTCATAGGAAGACCTTGGGAGGAGTCGACGCTCCTTAGGATCTCTTACGTCTGGGAGCAGATGTTCCCCCACTATGAGAAAACCCCTCCGCTATGAGGATCCTCTCCCTCGACACATCCTTCTCTTTTTTTAACGTCTCCGTTATCGAGGAGGGGAGGGTAAAGCTCATCCACTACATAGACACCTCCAAAAAGACCTTGGAGAACCTTCCCAAGGTCCTCGAAGAGCTTTC
>WFYM01000090.1 GCA_015490115.1 Aquificaceae bacterium | reverse complement strand
TATTTTGAGGGGATGCATCCCTTGTTGAGACAGTTTCCTCCGACGGTTTCGGGTGAAAGCTCGACGAGGACCGTCCTCAGCCCCCTCCTGTAGGCGTATATCCCCGCTTCGTATCCGCCGCTTCCCGCTCCTATTATGACGAGATCCACTTCCATCTCACACCTCCATAACCTCAGGTTCACCTATCCTGAAGCCCTGAGCGAGGTCCACCTTAAGGGTCCTCACGAAGCTAAGATCTTCTTCTGTCTCCACGTTCTCGATTATAACTGTGTATCCTGCCCTCTTTAAGCTTTGGACTATCCACCTCGTTATGGGTCTCGCCTCCTTCAGGAAGAAGCTGTTTAGCTTTACAAAATCCGGGTCTATCTTGAGGAGCTTCTCTATGGAGGAGTTCTCGACTCCGAAGTCGTCGAGGGCTATGCTGAAGCCGAGGGATCTCAGAAGCTCGGTAAGCTCCGAGAGCCTGTCAACGTCCGCCACCGTCTCCTTTTCGGTTATCTCGAATACGACGTCACGGGGGCATACCCCCGAATCCACCACGGTTGTATACACGTCACCTATCCTGAGGTCGCTCTTCGAGATGAACTGGTATATTAAGGCGGGTAGGTTTATGAAGAGCTTTCCTTCGAGTTTCTTCCTTACCTTCACCTCGAGGGCTTTCTCTATCATCCTCTCCTCGAACATGAGGATCTTAGAGGTCCTCTCGAGGAGGTTTATGAACTCTCCCGCGGGAACTACGACACCGTCCCTTCTTTTTATCCTCATGAGGACCTCGTAGCCGAAGACCTCACCCGTTTTTAAGTTCACAACAGGTTGGAATGCGGGGAGAACCCTGTCTTCCGTGAAGGCTTCGAGAAGCTCCATGGGTGTTACCGTCCTCGGTCTCACGTCAGCGGGCGGGGCGAAGACGGCGGTTCCGGGAGCCTTCCTTTTAGTCTCAGCTACTATCTCCTCGAGCTTTGTAAGGAGCTGGTCCGTTGTGAGACCGTTCCTCGGGAAGCTAACTGCACCTATGGTAAAGCTCGGCTTTACACCCCTCACCTCTATCTCCGAGAGCTTCCTCCTTAGCTTTTTCACCACCTGACCCGCTCCCGTTATGTCCGTCTCCGGGAGTATTATCAGGAACGAGCTTCCCTTATACTTCCCCGCGACGTCGCTCCTTCTTAAGGAGGTGCTAAGCACGTCCGCAACGCTGAGGAGTATCTCCGTCCCCGTAGAGTAGCCGTAGCGTCTGTTTATGGTCCTTAAGTTGTCAACGTCGAGGAGCAGGAGGCAAAGCTCCCTGTTGTATCTTTCGTGGAGGAAGAGGAGCTTTTTCAGGATGTTCCTCATACAGTCCGTGCTGGCTATTAAGGTCTCCTTGTAGAGTTCGAGGAGGGATAAGGTGGACAGCCTTCTGGACATCGCCGATCAGGTTTATTAATTTTAAGGAAAATGCCGGACAAGAACAAGAAAATTTCGGAGATCTTCGAGAAGATAGCGGACATACTCGAGTTCCTCGGGGACAACGTCTACAGGGTGAACTCCTACAGAAGAGCCGGGGAGCTTCTCTCGGGCATACAGGAGGACATAGAGGAGGTCTGGAAGAAGGGAAAGCTTCCTGAGCTTCCCGGCATAGGACCCTCCATGGCTCAGAAGATAGAGGAGTTTCTGAGGACTGGGACCGTAAAGAAATACGAAGACCTCAGGAAGAGGGTTCCCGAGGATCTCCTCGAACTCATGGACGTTCCTGGGATAGGTCCCAAGACTTTAAGGGCAGCTTACGACAAGCTCGGAGTGAGGACTAAAGAGGACTTTATGAAGGTTTTGAAGGACGGCTCTTTGGCGAGGCTCCCCGGCTTCGGACCTAAAAAAGTTCAGAATATCCTCAAGGGTCTCGAACTTTGGAGGTCCACGAAAGAGAGGATACCGCTCGTTGAAGCTTACACGATAGCCAAGGAGATAGTGGAATACATGAAGCCCGTTGTGAAGGAGATATCGGTGGCGGGGAGTTTGAGGAGAAGGAAAGAAACCATAGGGGACATAGACATCCTCGTCTCGGCGGAGAAGAGAAACTGGAGGGAGATACACGAGAGGTTCGTGAATTACCCCGAGGTGGAGAGGGTCCTCGCGAAAGGGGAGACGAAGTCGAGCGTCGTCCTCAGGAACGGGAGGCAGGTGGACCTCAGGACAGTCCCACCTGAGAGCTGGGGAGCAGCACTTCAATACTTCACGGGATCTAAGGAACACAACGTGAGGCTAAGAGACATTGCAAAAGAGAAAGGTCTGAAGGTGAACGAATACGGCGTCTTCAGGGCTGACACGGAGGAGAGGATAGGGGGTGAGACGGAGGAGGAGGTATACAGGCTCGTCGGTAAGGAGTGGATACCCCCCGAGATAAGGGAGAACTGGGGAGAGATAGAATTAGCTATGGAGGGTAAAGTGCCTAAGCTCGTGGAGCTGAAGGACATAAAAGGAGACTTTCACATGCACACGGACTGGAGCGACGGTGTGAGTCCCATCGAGGAG
>WFYM01000089.1 GCA_015490115.1 Aquificaceae bacterium | reverse complement strand
CCCTCAGGGGCTTCCGAGTCCTAACATACCCCCCATCGACTCCCACGTGATGAGCAAGATGTGGGGAGGGGCGCTCGTTGTCGCCTTCTTCGGTCTTATAGAGGCTGTCGCGATAGCGAAGACGCTCGCAATAAAGGCTGGGGACAGGTGGGACCCGAATCAGGAACTCGTAGGTCAAGGACTTGCGAACGTTGCCGTTTCCTTCTTCAAAGGCTTTCCGGCAGGAGGTTCCTTCTCGAGATCTTCCCTAAACTACGCCCTCGGTGCCAAGTCGCCCCTCGCGAGCGTGATAACCGGTTCGCTCGTGGGTGTTACCCTATTTTTTCTCGCTCCAGCCTTTTACTACCTCCCGAAGGCTACGCTCTCCGCTGTAGTCCTCTCCGCTGTTATAAACCTCATAAGACCTCAGGACATCGTAAGGCTCTACAGGATAAACAGGATGGACGGGGCTGTGGCTGGTGTCACCTTCCTTTCCGTGTTCTTCATGGACCTTTGGGTCGCCATAACGCTCGGTGTTCTCCTCTCCCTCGGGGGCTTCGTATACAGGACTATGTATCCGAGGATAGTTATCCTCTCGAGGGATCCGGAGTCAAACACGTTCGTGAACGCTGAAAAAAGGAACCTTCCCGAGTGTCCCCAGATACTTTACATAAGACCGAACATGTCAATATACTTCGGAAACGCTCAATACGTCTACGACTACATAATAGACAAGACTAAGGAGAGGCTCTCTAAGGGACCCTTAAAGTTCGTCCTCGTTGACATGGAGGCTGTGAACTACACGGACGCGACGGGTTCGGAGACCATAATAAGGCTCGTCAAAGCTTTGAGAGAACTCGGCGTTGAAGCTTGTTTTGCCAACATAGGTTGCGACGTTTACCCTCTTCTTGAGAATGCGGGGTTCGACAGGGTTGCCCGCCACGACCTCGTCTTCGACTCGAAGGGTCAGTCAATAGTGGAGCTTTTCAGGAGGATAGACCACAGGTTCTGCAGGGAGGGTTGCCCCCACACGGTATTTAAGGAGTGTCTTACGGTTAAATAGGTTAAAATTTCCCTGAATGGTCCGCAGGCTTTTTCCCTTCCTGAGTTGGAGGGTAAGTGGGGACACGCTCATCAGGGACTTCGTAGCGGGTCTTACGGTAGCTGTTGTCCTCGTTCCCCAGTCTATGGCTTACGCTATGCTCGCAGGTCTTCCGCCCGTTGTCGGTCTTTACGCCTCAGCCCTCGCACCTGCGGTAGCAGCCCTTTGGGGAAGCTCTCCCCAGCTCCAGACAGGTCCTGTAGCCATAGTGAGCCTCCTCGTTTTCACCTCCCTGATGCCTATAGCTGAACCTGAATCCCCCGAGTTCGTCCAGCTGGCAGCGGTTCTCGCCTTGGTTGTCGGTCTTTTCCAGCTATCCCTCGGTCTCTTTAGGCTCGGCTTTATAATGAACTTCGTCTCCCACGCGGTAATAGTCGGCTTTTCGAACGCTGCGGCGATAATAATAGCCTCGACGCAGGTTCCCCACCTCCTCGGAATAACCGTTGAAAAGCACGAGTTCGTATTCAAGAACTTCCTCGAGATAGCGAAGCACATAGACGAGACCCATATCCAGACAGCCGTGATAGGCTTTCTGGCTACCCTCTTCATAGTCCTCTCGAGGAGGATACACCCCCTTTTCCCCGGCGCTTTGATAGCGGTAGTCGTCTCAACCCTAGTCTCCTACTACTTCGAACTCGAAAAGAAGGGTGTGAAGGTCGTGGGGGAGATCCCTTCCGGTCTCCCGAAACCTTCCCTCCCCTCCGTCGACGCTGACATACTCGAGGAGCTTGTGGGTCAGGCTATAGTGATAGCGATAATCGGTTTCATGGAAGCTTACGCTATAGCGAAGACGATGGCTGCGAGGACCAAGTTCAAGCTCGATGTCGATCAGGAACTTGTCGGTCAGGGTCTTGCGAACCTCGTCAACTCCGTTTTCAGAGGTTATCCGGTAAGCGGGTCCTTTTCGAGGAGTGCAGTCAACTTCTTGGCGGGGGCTAAGACGGGTATGTCGAGCGTCTTCACGAGTCTGTTTATAATCCTCACCCTCTTCTTCCTCGCCCCTCTCCTCTACAACCTGCCGAGGGCTGTCCTTGCAGCTGTCGTCATAGTCGCCGTCCTCGGTATAGTGAAGCCGAAAGCTTTCTTTGAGCTTTACAGGACAAGCCCTCAGGATGGAATAGTTGCTACCGTTACATTCGCCTCCTCCTTCATCATGAAGCCCGACTACGCCATATTCATAGGGATAGTCCTCTCCCTTATCCTCTTCCTCTGGAGGAGCATGTACCCGAGGATAGTCCTCCTCACGAGGGATCCGAGTTCTAAGACCTTCGTGAACGCTGAACTCTACAGCCTTCCCGTCTGTCCCCAGATGCTCTTCGTGAGACCTGACGCTTCCCTTTACTTTGCGAACGCGGAGCATATAGTTGAAGCCCTGAGGAACAACGTAAAAGGGTTCGAAAATGTTAAGTTCCTCGTCATAGACGGTGAGTCAATAAACCACGTGGACGCAACGGCTATAGAGGTTCTAAAAGAGTTCGTGGAGGAGCTGGAAAGCAGGGGGACTGAGGTTTACTTCGTGAACCTAAAGACTCCAGTGAGGCAAGCTCTCTTGAGGGGCGGTGTGTTCGGGGACACCGAGAAGGTCTTCGCTTCGAAAGGGCTTGCGGTTTCCAAGCTCTTTAACCGGATAGACCACAGGTTCTGCAAAGAGGATTGTCCCTACGCTGTCTTCGACGAGTGCCTCACCGTCAAGGAAACTCTGAGGCTGAGAGGAGCTGACGAGGAACTTATGAGGAGTCTCTACAGGTCCCTTAAAGGGGATCTCAAGGTCTTCATAGGGAACGGTGACAGGACCCTCCTGATGACCGCAGGTAAAAGGGCGGTTGAGATCTCCGCGGAGGACCTCCTCCTCGACGAGATGGGGAGGGTTTACATGAAGCCGACGAAGGTGTTCACCTCCGAGGACGGCTTCGTGTCGGCGGGGAAGCTTGGGAAAGAGACGGGTCTTGGCTCCGTGAACGGGTACGTCCTCCTCGGGAAGGGTGCGGAGGAGGTGGCGGAGAACCTGCTCAGGATGGCTAAGGTCCTCCTCGGAGGGTCCTCCTGAACCACTCCACGGTTCTTTCCAAACCCTCCCTAAGGTTCACCTTAGGCTCCCAGCCGAGGAGCTTCTTTGCCTTTGTTATGTCGGGCTTTCTTCTGTCGGGATCGTCCTTTCGTCTTTCCACGAACTTTATTCCTGACGAGCTTTTCGTTATCTCTATGACCATCTTCGCAAGGTCGAGTATGGTATGCTCCTCCGGGTTTCCCAAGTTGAAGACCTCACCCTCCAAACCTTCCGTGACAGCGACCCTGTAGATCCCCTCGACGAGGTCGTCCACGTAGCAGAAGCTCCTCGTCTGGGTTCCGTCCCCGTGGACGGTGAGGTCTTCCCCCCTCAGGGCTTGTATTATGAATGTTGGTATTACCCTCCCGTCGTCCCTCCTCATCCTCGGTCCGTAGGTGTTGAAGATCCTAACTATGCGGACGTCGAGACCGTGCTGTCTGTGGTATGCCATTGTGAGGGCTTCCGAGAACCTCTTGGCTTCGTCGTATACGCTCCTCGGACCTATGGGGTTCACCTTCCCCCAGTAAGTTTCAGGCTGAGGATGGACCTCGGGGTTCCCGTATACCTCTGAGGAGGAGGCGAAGACGTATCTCGAACCCTTCTCCTTCGCGAGACCGAGGGTGTTCAGTGTCCCTACCGAGTTCACCTTCATCGTGTGTATAGGGTGGTTCATGTAGTCTACCGGAGAGGCCGGGCAGGCGAAGTGGAGGACGAGGTCCACTTTACCTTCCACGTAAAGGAAGTTCGTGACGTCATACCTTATGAAGGTGAAGTTGGGGTTCTCGAAGAGGTGGGCTATGTTCTCGGGTCTTCCCGTTATGAAGTTGTCAAGACCTATTACCTCGTGACCCTCATTGAGGAACCTCTCGCAGAGGTGGGAGCCTATAAATCCCGCAGCTCCGGTTATGAGGACCCTCATTAGAGGGTCTATTTTATCAGTTATGGGCGCTATCGTCGTCCACGGGGGTGCTGGGAAGTGGAAAAGGGAGAAGCTAAAGGATGTTAAGGAGGTCCTGAAGGAGTCTGCTCTCAAGGGTGCGGAACTCTTGAGATCCGGTAAGGTGGTCGATGCCTGCGAAGAAGCTGTGAAGGTCCTCGAGGACAGCGGTCTCTTCAACGCGGGGAGGGGTTCTGTGAGGAACTCAAGGGGTGAGGTAGAGATGGACGCCTCAATTATGGTGAGCGACGGAAGAGCCGGGGCTGTCGGAGCTGTGAAAGGTGTTAAAAACCCCATATCCCTCGCGAGGTGGGTGATGGAGAAGACGAAGCACACGCTGATAGTTGGTCTCGAAGGGAACCTTGAACTTGAAGGGTCAGAAGAGGGTTCGGGAGATACGGTAGGGTGTGTTGTGACTGACGGGAGGCTGGTAGTTGCGGGAACCTCAACGGGAGGTATAAAGGGGAAGCTACCCGGGAGGGTAGGGGACTCAGCTGTGATAGGGGCTGGGACGTACGCTTGGGGGAGGGGAGGTGCTTCGGCGACAGGTGATGGGGACGAGATAATCAAGGTGTGCCTCTCTTTCTTCGTTGTGAGCCTCATAGACCTCGGTCTTTCTCCTATGAAGGCTTGCGAAGCCGGGATCGACCTTCTCCTGAGGAGAACAAAAGGGAAAGGAGGTGTCGTAGCTCTGGACCTTGAGGGGAACCTCGGCTACGCTCACAACACAAAATCCATGCCGGTCTGCTACGTTGGTCCGGACGGTAAACCCTCCCTACTTGGTTTTGAGGTAGAGGAGGAGACCGAGGAGGGGAACGAGGGACATGAGTCCCGCTGAGAGCTTGAAGTTGTCGCCGGTGAGGAGTAGAAGTAAGGACCAAAGGAGAAGACCTGTCGTTGAAGCTACCCTCTCGGTCAGGGAGAGGAAGGAGAGCCTGACGGACGCCTCCCCTTCAGGGAAGTCGGTCAGGATGAGGACCCTCGAAGTGGTCCAGAGGTGGGAGAGGGAAAGTCCGGCGAGGAATCCCGCCGGGAGGAGGAGGTAGGCTGGAAGGAAGGGAAGGAGGAGGAGGAAAGAAGACCAAAGTAAGAAGCCGATCGGAAAGATCCTCCTCGGACTCAGCCTGTCGGTAAGATATCCCCAAAGGAGACCTCCAAGAACACCTCCCGTTGCGGAAAGCCCGATCACCTTAAAGATCTCCTCCCTCCCGAGACCGTAAACCTCCCTGAGGTAAACCCCCATCATGGCAACGAGCGTGTTTGCGACCTCGGTGACCGTAAGTATGGCTAAGATGAGGAGCAAAAAATTTTTATCCTTGAGGAGGTTCCTAAGCTTCACCTCCCTCCTTATCTCGGGGTTTTCGAGTAGAAGGAAGGCTGGGAGGGAGAGGAGGAAGAAAAAAAGTGCAACAACTGTATACACCTCAGGTTCCTTCAGGTGAGTAGCTCCGAAGGTGAGGGCGAGGGCGGAACCCACGTAGCCGAAGGCAACACCGAGTCCCGAGGTAAGACCCCTTTCTTTGAAGCTGAGGAGCATCGAGTTGTAAAAGACCATAGTCTGCTGGTGGGATATGGCGAGGAGCAAAAAGGCAAGGAGGGAAAGCTCCGGGAAAGGGTAAAGGATCCCGAGGAGGAGGCAGAGGAGGGGGACCGCAAGTCCGAAGAGGACGAAGAGGTGCTTCCTCAAAGCCCTTCTGTCCGCGAGCTTCCCGAGGAAGAGGGCTAATCCGAAGGAGACGAGGAAAGAAAGACCGTATAATGTGCTGTAGACCTTCGTGTCTATACGCTCCGTTATGTAGAGGGGGAAGAAGGTCGAGAAGACCAAGGCTCCGAGAACGGTCTCGCCCGTGTCGAAGAGGGAGAAGGCGAGCCTCCTCACCTGATAAGGATCTCCATCCTCTCCGCTTCCCTGTAAGGGTCTTTGCTCTCCTGCTCTTTCGGTATCACCTTCCAAAACATAGGCAGGAACTCCTCGAACCTCTCAAGTATCTCCTTAGCCCTCGGGCTTCCTGTTAGCCTTTCGTGTTCCTCTATAAGAGACCTCAGCTCGGCTATCTCATCTTCTCCTACGAGCCTCCTCGCGTAGACGTAGGAGTAGTTCAGCTTGTGCTGGAGGGTCCCCTCCTCGTCCAGTATGTAAGCGTGTCCTCCCGTCATACCTGCTCCCACGTTGTAGCCCACCGTCCCGAGGACCACAACTATACCACCCGTCATATACTCGCAGCAGTGGTGTCCGGTTCCCTCCACGACAGCGACAGCACCGCTGTTTCTCACCGCGAACCTCTCCCCAGCCCTCCCAGCGGCGAAGAGCTTCCCTCCTATGGCACCGTAGAGGCAGGTGTTCCCCATAATGACGTTCTCGTGTGTTTTCTCTATGCCTTCAGGTATCAGGATTATCTTCCCTCCCCACATACCTTTGCCCACGTAGTCGTTAGCGTCTCCGAAGAGCCTCAAAGTAACTCCCCTGTGGTTGAAAGCCCCGAAGCTCTGACCCGCCGTCCCCCTGAAGGTGAGCCTTATGGTGTCTTCGGGAAGTCCCCCGTCCCTGTATCTTACAGCTATGTAGTAGTTTATCTTAGTGGGTATGGACCTGTGGACGTTCTTTATCTCGTACTCCCTCTCGACGGGTTCACCCCTCTCTATGTATGGGAGTAGATCTTTTAAGATCTCGTCGTTGAAGTTGGGAGCGGGGTTGTCGTTCCTCTCGACCATGCACCTCCTCGGTCTGTCCTCGGGATATGAGGTGATAAGGTCCTCCACCTTCATCCTCTTAGATCCAGGATAATCGTCGTATCTGACTATTCTCAAAAGGTCCGTCCTCCCTATTATCTCGTCTAAGGACCTCACACCCATCTCGGCGAGGATCTCCCTCACCTCCCTCGCAACAGCCTTAAAATACGCCATGACGTTCTCCACCTTCCCCTTGAACTTAGCCCTGTATTTGGGATCCTGCGTTGCCACCCCGGTGGGACAGGTGTTGAGGTGGCACATCCTCGCCATCACACAGCCTTCAGCTATCATGGCGGCTGTCCCGAAGCCGAATTCTTCAGCTCCGAGGAGTGCGGCTATGATAACGTCCTTTCCGGTCCTCAGTCCTCCGTCGACCCTCACCCTTATCCTGTCCCTTAGGTTGTTCTCCATGAGGACCTTCTGCGTCTCTATGAGACCTATCTCCCAATAGTTGCCAGCGTTCTTTATCGAAGAGTAAGGTGATGCTCCCGTTCCACCTTCAGCACCGCTTATCTGGACTATGTCAGCGTATGCCTTTGCGACGCCCGCAGCTATGGTCCCCACTCCCCTTTCGGCGACGAGCTTGACGCAGACCTTGGCTTCAGGGTTCGCCTGTTTGAGGTCGTGGATCAGCTGGGCGAGGTCCTCTATCGAGTATATGTCGTGGTGAGGAGGTGGGGAGATGAGGGTCACTCCGGGCTGGGCGTGTCTCAGCTTGGCTATATATTCGTTTACCTTATGACCGGGGAGCTGTCCTCCCTCTCCCGGTTTTGCCCCTTGGGCTATCTTTATCTCTATCTCCTTTGCGGTCGCGAGGTAGGTGGGCGTTACACCGAACCTACCAGAAGCTACCTGCTTTATGGCTGAGTTCTTTATGGTCCAATACCTCTTCGGGTCCTCACCACCTTCTCCCGAGTTAGACCTCATGCCGAGCCTGTTGCAAGCCTCAGCTATAACCTCGTGAGCTTCGGGAGACAAGGCTCCGAGGGACATACCCCCCGTTACGAACCTCTTTAGGATCTCCTCCTCAGGCTCCACCTCCTCTATGGGTATGGGCTTTTCCGCCCTCTTGTAGTCGAGGAGGTGTCTTATGAAGGTCGGGTGCTGGGTGTTGGCGAGTTTGGAGAACTCCTTGTAGTCTTTGTAGTCCTTGGTCTGGAGGAACTTGTGGAGCGCCCTGACCACGTGGGGGGACCAGGCGTGGAACTCCCCTCCCTTCCTGAACCTCATCTCCCCTCCGTATTCGAGCTTCGGCTCCTCCATCTCGTAAGCTGCGTTGTGCCTCGCCAAGGTGGCTGACTCTATTTCCTCTATCCCGTCCGCCTCTAAGGTGACGGGAGTCCCCGTGAAGAACTCCTCGACGAAGTCCCTGTTGAGGCACACGGTGTCGAATATCTGGGCGCCGTGGTAGGAGTTCAGGGTTGATATACCCATTTTGGACATGATCTTGAGGATACCCTCCTCGAGGGCTTTCTTGTAGTTCAGAACCGCCTGCTCGTAAGGTATGTCTATCTTCCCAGAGTCGCAGAGGTCCTTTATTACCTGATAGGAAAGGTACGGGTAGACCGCGCTCGCTCCGTATCCTATGAGACAGGCTATCTGGTGGGTGTCCCTCGCCTCCCCAGTCTCCACTATGAAGGAGACCCTCGTGGAGAGTCCGAGCTTCGAAAGGTGCCTCACGGAAGCTGCTACCGCCAAAAGGCTCGGTATGGCTACCCTGTATTTGCTTATATACCTGTCGGAGAGTATTATTATCTCAGCACCTTCCTTTACAGCCTCCTCAACCCTCCTCTGGAGGGTCTCTATGCCGAGCCTGAGGTCGCTTATAGGTATCTCCTCGTAGAGGGCGTCCATTATGATCTCCGAGACCCTCCTCTCCCCGCACATGTCCTGAAACTCGACTATGTTGTAGCTCCTCTCCTTCGGGTAGCATATGGGTATCCTGACGACCTTGAACTCTTTTTGCTCCTCTATAGCCTTTATCTCGTAGTCGAGGAGTATGGGGGACTCTATCTGGAGCCTCTTGGCGTGCTGGGGGGTCTCCTTTAGGAAGTTCCTCTTGTAGCCGAGGTTCATCTTGAGGGACATCACGACCCTCTCCCTTATCGGGTCTATGGGTGGGTTCGTGACCTGAGCGAACCTCTGCTTGAAGTATCTGAAGAGGAGCTGGGGTCTCTCGGAGAGGGGTGGGAGGGGTGTGTCGTCACCCATGGAGAAGGTAGGCTCCTTTCCCGTCGTCGCCATGTGGTGTATGACGTTTCTTACCTCCTCTTCGGTCCAGCCGAAGGCTACCATCTTCCTGACCATCTCCGGGTCTTCCTTTGGCTTTTCCACCTTCTTCCCCTTCGTTATCTCGGAGAGCCTGAGGAGGTATCTTTCCAACCACTCACCGTAAGGCTTTTTCTCCGCAAGCCTCTCAAGGATCTCCTTCGTCTTACTTACCCTTCCCTCCGATAGGTCTACAACGAGCGTGTCTCCGGGACCGAGCCTACCCTTTTCCTCTACCTTCATACCTTCGAGGTCGACCATCCCGACCTCCGAGCCGAGGACGAGGATCCCCTCTTTGGTGAGGACGTATCTCAGAGGTCTCAGACCGTTCCTGTCCATGTGGGCGCCTATCTTGTTCCCCCAGACGAAGGAGATCGCAGCAGGTCCGTCCCAAGGCTTCATGAGGAGGGACTGGTATTCGAAGAAAGCCCTTACCTTCTCCGAAAGCTCGGGGACGTGTTCCCAAGCGGGAGGTATGAGCATGTTTATGGCGTGTTCGGGTTCGTAACCGACGAGACAAAGAAGCTCAAAGACCTTATCGAGGGAAGCCGAATCGCTCTCTTCGTAAGATACGAGGGGTTTTATAAGCTCCCTCTTCTCTCCGAGGACCTCGTGTTCGAGTTCGTTCTGTAGGGCTGTCATCCAGTTCCTGTTGCCTTGGAGTGTGTTTATCTCACCGTTGTGGGCGAGGGTCCTCATGGGCTGGGCGAGTCTCCAGTTCGGGAAGGTGTTCGTTGAATACCTTTGGTGGAACATGCAGAAGGAAGATTCGAAGTCCTCCTCGGTGAGGTCCTTGTAGAACCTGTCGAGCTGGGGAGCGACGAGCATCCCCTTGTAGACTATGACCTTGGAGGAGAGGGAGGGTATGTAGACCTTGTCCTCCCCGAACTTCTTTTCTATTGATCTCCTCACGAACCAGAGTTTTAGTTCCCTCTCTTCTTCGGGGACACCCTCCATGTCGATCAGGAGGTGCCTTATCTTTGGCATGACCTTGAGGGCTGACTCCCCAACAGCCTCCTCGTTTATGGGGACCTCCCTCCAGCCTATTACCTTTATGCCTTCCTTCAGGAACTCTTCAACCACCCTCTCCTCGAGGTCTTCGTAGAAGAAGAAGACGCCCACAGCGAGGTTGTTTATATGGGAGACCTCGTAGCCGAGATCCTTTATGACCCTCGAGAAGAACCTCCTCGGTATCTGGGTGAGGACGCCCGCACCGTCGCCCGTCTTCCCGTCACCTCCTATTGCTCCCCTGTGGGTGAGGTTCTTTACCGCTTGGACTCCCCACCTGACTATCCTGTTTTCAGGCTTCCCGTTTACGTTGCAGACAAAACCCACACCGCAAGAAGCCCTCTCCACCATAGGCTTACCTCTCCAAAAAGTTTAGTGAAATATAATATACTCCCTTATGACAAATATCCTTCTCTTCCCGATCACAGCCCTTTAAGTTTCTTTTCATGGAGAGGGAAATACTCGAAGCCCTCAAAGAAGTCAAGGATCCTGAGATACCCCTCGACATAGTGAACCTCGGTCTCGTATACGGGGTCAAGGTAAAGGAGGGTGTAGCCTACATAGAGATGACCTTAACGGTTCCGGGCTGTCCAGCCAAACATTTCTTCGCGGAGCATGTAAGACAGAAGATCCTCGAAAAGTTCCCCCAGCTGAGGGACGTTGTTGTAGAATTTGTATTCGAACCGCCATGGACGAAAGAGAAGATCTCGGAAGAAGGGAGAGAAAAGCTGAGGCGTATGGGATGGGACGTCTGAAGGACAACATAAAAGCCCTCGCGGAGGCTATAGAGAGGGAGTCTGTCCTCATACACAGGGACGCCCTCATAGACGGCTACAGGGACGTATACAGGTTCTCAAGGTTCGGCATAAACAAGCTCATAGAAAAAGCCGCCGAATTCGGAGGGAAGAAGGGGGCGAGGACGCTAAAAGAAAGATACGGAGTTTACACCGACAGACTCGACGAAGCTCTGGAGCTTCTCACAATAATAGCTGAATCTTCGAGGCTCATAGACTTCTTCGAGTTTAACATCTCCTCCATGGAGATAAGCGTGGAAGGGTCCATCCTCGTAGAAGCTGTCGGAAGGAGCGAAAAGCCGGTATGCAAGCCTATGGCGAGCTTCTTCAAGGGATTCCTAAGCGAGTTTCTCGAAAAGGACTTCGAGGTGGAGGAGGTATCCTGCTCCGCCCAAGGGCATGAGAGGTGCGTCTTCAAGATAAAGCCCCTCCCCTGAACTCTCCGGAAGGCTCGAGCCTTCCCAGAGGTCTCGGAAAAAAGTAGAGCCAGCACCTCAGTATCCTACCGTCTTCGAGGACTATCTCCACCTTCTCCCTCCTGTAGTGTTCAGGGTGTCCCTCGAGCCTGTCTATCTCCGAGAGGGTCCTTTTCGAGACCTCGTATACCTCTCCCAGTATGTGGGAGACCCTCATACCTTTCACAACGTAAGGGACGGCGGCAACGTATAGGGCGTATTTTTCCTTCGTTCTTCCCCTCCCTACGAACTTGGAGCCTTTGAGGTAGCGGTGGTTCGGAAAACCTCTCTTTAGAGTTCCGTAGACGAAGAGGAGTTCTCCCATGGAAAGGTTATTATATTTTCACTCTTCAAAGGAGGTGGTAAGATGGACAGATACGAGAGCTTTATCATAGATGTCTACAAGAAGGCTGTAGAATACGAGCCTCTCTCCAAAGAGGAAGCCCTCGGGATACTCGGGGTCCCCGACGACTACGTTCCCTTTTTGGTCCACTTCGCCCAGAAGGTAAAGAGGAGGTTCTTTCCGGAGAACGAGATCGAGTTCTGCTCGATAATAAACGCAAAGAGCGGTGCGTGTTCCGAGGACTGCAGCTTCTGCGCCCAGTCCAAGTTCTACAGGACCCCCATAAACGTATACGGACTCGTCCCGAAGGAGGAGATGGTGGAGGGTGCGGAGAGGGGTGTCGAGTTCGGAGCGAACAGATACTGCATAGTCCTTTCCGGGAAGAAGGCTACACCTGAAGAAGTTGAGAGGATAGCCGAAGCGGTAAGGGAGATAAAGGAAAAGGTCCCTATAAACGTCTGCGTCTCCGCGGGGACCCTCGACGAGGAGAGCTTGAGAAAGCTCAAAGAGGCTGGGGTAAGGAGGATAAACCACAACTTGGAGACCTCTAAAAACTTCTTCCCGAAGATAGTCACGACCCACAGCTGGGAGGAGAGGTTCGAGACTATAAAGAGGGTCAAGAAGGTCGGTCTCTCTACATGCTCAGGTGGTATCTTCGGTATGGGTGAGTCGGAGGAGGACAGGGTGGACCTCGCCCTCACCTACAGGTCCCTCGAGGTGGACTCCATACCCCTCAACTTCCTAATGCCCATACCCGGGACACCCCTCGAGAACGCTCCCGGAGTGAAGCCCCTCGAAGCCCTAAAGATTATAGCCATGTTCAGGTTCACGAACCCAAAGGCGGAGCTTCGCCTCTGCGGTGGTAGGGAGCAGACTTTGAGGGACTTTCACGGTATGGCAGCCCTCATGG
>WFYM01000088.1 GCA_015490115.1 Aquificaceae bacterium | reverse complement strand
GGAAAAAGGTAGACCTCATCTCCGTCTTCGAAGGAATAGGACAGCTAAAAGCTGGGAAGATAACGGAGAGGGAACTCAAAGTAATAGAAGAGAACGCCTGTCCAACGTGCGGTAGCTGTTCGGGAATGTTCACAGCCAACTCTATGAACTGTCTCACCGAAATCTTGGGACTCGCCCTCCCCGGAAACGGAACCATCCCTGCGGTCGACCCAAGGAGGGAGGAACTCGCAAAAGAGGCGGGAAGGAGGATAATGGAACTTTTAAAAGAGAACGTAAAACCGAGGGACATAGTAACGGAGGAGGCAATAGAGGACGCCTTCACGGTAGACATAGCGATGGGAGGCTCCACCAACACTGTCCTTCACCTCCTCGCAGTAGCGAAGGAAGCCGGGATAGACTTTGACCTCTCCAAGATAAACGAGATATCCAAAAGAACACCCACCCTCTGCAAGATCTCCCCGGCTTCCCACTACCACATAGAGGACCTCGACAGGGTGGGTGGGATGCCCGTAATAGTTAAAGAACTTTTAAAGCTCGGTCTTCTCCACGGAGAGAGGAAAACGGTGAGCGGAAAGACGCTGAGGGAAATCGCCGAGGAGTCCCCCGACCCTGACGGCGAGGTTGTGAGAACCTCAGAAAACCCCTACTCCGGAGACGGGGGTATAGCGATCCTCTTCGGAAACCTCGCCCCTGAAGGTGCTGTTGTGAAAACAGCCGGTGTCGTCGAGAGCATGCTCAGGTTCAAAGGGAGGGCTATCTGCTTCGACTCGGAGGAGGAGGCGGTAAAAGCCATCTTGGGAGGCAAGGTAAAGCCCGGTCACGTAGTTGTGATCAGGTATGAGGGACCGAAGGGAGGACCCGGTATGAGGGAGATGCTCTCCCCGACCTCCGCCATAATGGGGATGGGTCTCGGAGACAAAGTGGCACTTATAACCGACGGCAGGTTCTCGGGGGGAACGAGGGGAGCCTGCGTTGGACACGTATCTCCCGAAGCTGCTTCGGGAGGTCCCATAGGCGTTGTCAGGGACGGGGACGAGATCCTCATAGACATACCCGGAAGGAGGTTGGAGCTTCTGATCTCGGAGGAGGAGCTAAAGGAGAGGCTCAAGAGCTTCAAACCGAAGAGAAAGCCCATACCGAGTCCTTGGCTGAGGAGATACGCGAAGCTCGTCACGGACGCCTCGAAGGGTGCGGTTCTCGAAGCTTGATCAGGGTGTCCTGTAGAGGATGGTGTAGACCACGGTAAAGCCGTCTATACCGTGTTCCCTCGCGTGGGTCACCTTCACGTCCAAGACCTCAGCCCCCTCCTCTTGGAGGGCGGTGAGGACCTCGTTCAACCTGTCCGTTATCTCGGCTGTCGTCCCCTCTATGTCGACGACGAGGACTTTAATAGCCATCCACGTTATTTTATCATTTACTCCGTATGCGGAAGTTTAGGATAAGGAAGAAAAAGAGGGAACCGAAGCTAATAGAGATTTACGAGAGGAGGCTAATAGAAGCCCTCAGAGAACTCAGGATCCCCCTCCTCATGCTCCACTTCTCGATAACTGTCGGGACCATAGGCTACATGATACTTTCGGGTGGAGACTTCATAAACTCCTTCTACATGACCATAATAACCATAGGGACCATAGGATACGGTGAGATAGTGGAGGGGAGCGACACACCTGTAGGTAGGGTCTTCACCTCCTTCTTGGCACTCATGGGAATAGGGACCTTCATGACCTCAGTTACCGTAATAATCAGGATCTTCTTCAAGGAGAATATAATTAACCTCTACAGGGCTATAAGGATGCTGAGGGAGATAGAGAACCTAAAAGACCACTACATAATATGCGGTTATGACAAGACCTCCGCTTGGCTCGCCCAGACCCTGAAAAAGAGAGGTATAGAGTTCGTCGTAATAGAGAGCAGAGAGGAAGCTATGAAATACCTTCAGGAACACAACATCAAATACTTCATAATGGAAGAACCGTATAAAAGATCGGTCCTCTTCTCGGCAGGCATAAAGAACGCAAAAGGTATGGTCGTGAACCTCGGAAACGACGCCCTCAACATAGCTGTCATAGCGACAGCGAGGCTGATCAGACCCTCCAAAGAGGAGTTCTACATATACTCCTTCGCCTCGACGGACGGGACAGCCCAAAAGCTCGAGGAACTCGGAGCTAACAAAGCCCTCGTCCCGGACAAGCTCTTGGCGACGAGGCTCGCCGCTTACATATTCCACACAAGCTCCGCTTTTATATCCGACCTCTTCGACAGGATAGCCTTCGGCGAGGAGACGGACATAGACATACTCGAACTCAAAGTAGAAGCCGGATCCCCGCTCGTCGGAAAGAAGTTGAAGGAGATGGACCTCAGGAAAGCCCTGAAAGTTACCGTGATAGCCATAAGAAAACCCGAAGGGGACCTCAACGTTACGATAACCGGTGAGACAAAAGTAGAAGAAGGAGACACCCTCATAATCTTCGGACAGCCCAAGAACCTAAAGAAAGCGGAGAGGGTCCTTCTGGAGGGAATCTCATGAGGTACAAAAAAATTATCACCGACTTTTTCATCTTGATGGCTCTCACAACGAACATAAGCTTTATAGTCAGCCCGAACCCTTACGAGCTTGTGATAACGGTAGCAGCTAACCTCGCAGCCACCATTTTAAAGATAGGTGAGGGGAGGGTCCTCTCGACGGAGATGCTCGCCTCGAGCCTCGTCGCGGACCTACACCTCATACCCGCCCTCTTTATATACTTCATAGGAGATCAGGTCGAAGCTGTCGGACTCGCTCAGGGAGCCTTGGCTGCCAACGTCATCTCTGTCGTTATCTCTATAATAGAGACTGTCCTCTCCGCTTTCACCGAGGAGGAGGAGTGATTCAGATGTACCTCAGTATCGTCATGTCCCTCGTGTCCGCTATTATCCTCATGAGGGCTTCGTAGGCTATCCTGTATCTTGTGTATTCCATTATGCTCTCAGATAGCACCGCATCCTCTTCGTCAGACTTCTGCTTCCTGAGGATATCCATCCTGTTCTCCTGAACGTCTTGTAGGGTCTTCACTTGGGAGAGGACGCTACCGAACTCGGACCTTTCGGCCACGATCTTGTCGTAAGCCCTCTGGACAGCCTTGAGATCAGACTCGTCGGGTGAAAAGCCACCTTCCAACTTCCTCCCCACCTCGTCTATGACTTGGAAGACGTTCAGAGTGTAGAAGCTCCCAAGGGGTGTCCCTGAGAAGGAGACGGAGAGGGTCGTCGAAAGTTCTTCGGGTATCAGCCTCAAGGTAAAACCACCGTTCGGAACCCGGTGGACGTAAGCCGTAAGATCGGGAGGAGAAACCGTGTTGAAGGCAACAACTAAGCCCTTCAAAGTGTTTGCCTCAACTATATTCCCACCCGTGTCCGATACCGTGTTCCCACCGTCCGAGTCCACTATCTTCAGGGTATAGGTCCCGTCCGGGTTCGAGACAACGGTAGCTGTTATATTCGCTGCCGAAAAGTCCGGGTCCGAGTTTATGGCGTTTGCGAGGTCGTTCAGGCTAAGAGACCCTATATCCGCTATCTTAAGGTTCCCGTCGAGGAGGAGATCGCCCTCAACCCCGTATGTCGATAGCGGAACGCTCGGGTCCTCAACTTTCACAGCGAGATACCATACACCGTCGCCGTAGTCCAAGCTGACGATAGTCGAGTTGTAAGTCACGCTGATCGTCCCCGAAGCCCCGAGGGGATCTTCTGGAGAGCTAAAGACCGTATCGAGCTGGTAAACGTTAGTTGAGAACACCTCACTTCCGGGTCTGAAGACGGAGACGAAGTTCCCTTCCCCTATCTGGACCTCGAAGGTCTCGGAAGAACCGAGGTATGAGAGGCTCTCGTCGAAGGGTTTTGTCGTGAGTGCTGTCCCGGAGAATACGTAGTTCTCCCCTACCTTTTCGTTCGCCATGTCGAGGAGAAAGTCGAGGGACTCTCTTATGTCCACTCCTATTGCCCTCAAGGAGTCTTCTGTGAGTATCTCGTTCTTCGCTTGGACCACCTTCGTGTATACGCCCTTTACCCTGTCCGCCATCTTGGAGAGGACGAAGTCTATGTAGGTGAGGTTCACGTCCGCAAAGAGCCTGTTCCTTGAGAACTGGGAGAGCTGGGCTATTTCTTTTTTGAGGCTGAGGACGTTCAAAGTAGCCGGAGGGTCGTCCGATATGTTTTGGATCCTCCTTCCCGTCGCTATCTCGACGGACTTTTGGGCTATCCTCTCCCTTATCCTCTCGTCCTGCTTCTGAAATATGGAAAAGAGAAGTAAATCAGGCACCTTCATCTTCGCTCACCTCACACCATGTTGAGCGTCGTCTGTATAAGCTCGTCTATAGTTCCCACGATCCTCGCAACAGCCTCGTAGGTCCTCTGGATCTTCATGATCTCCATAAACTCCTTGTCTATGGAAACACCTTGCATCTCCTTTAGCCTCCTCTCGAGGGACTCGAGGAGCGCCGACTCTATCCTCAGCTTGTCTTTCACGTCCGCCTGAGTCGTCGAGATGTCACCTATAAGGTCGAGGACGAGTCCCTTTACACCCTCCCACCAAGTATTTCCGAAACTGCTGAACTCATCAACTGTAGAGAAGTCAAGGTCGTCGAGATCATCTCTCAGCGTGGAGACCACCGCAAGGTCACCTACGCCGGTCCCCTCAAATACCGGGGAGCTTTCGAAGATATTTTCTCCCGTGTCTACAACTTCAGCGGTCGGGTCAGAGTTCTCTATCCTTATCGTGTAGGTCCCGTCCGGGTTGGAGACGAGAGTAGCGGAAAAGCCGGATCCTATACCGTTCACAGCGTTCACGAGGTCGTTTAGTGTCAAACTCCCGTAGTTGTTTACAGTCCCGACAAGAGTCCCACCAACATAAAACTCAAGGTCTCCGTCTATCCCGTAAGTGGAGAGGGGTGTGTTCGGGTCCGGGACGTTCTCTATTAAGAACCAGGTCCCGCTGTTTTCCCTCGGTATCTTCACTTTGGAGATGAGGTCCTTGGCTACGGCGTCCACTTTTGACTTGAACCTCGCTATGTCATTTCTCGCATCGAGAAGAGCCTTTACCTTTCCCGACTCTATAACCTCCGTTATGTCCGTGTCCCCGTCCGCCTTGGAGACCCAGAAGATCCTACCTCCCGCATACCTCAAGCTCCAGTAGTTGTCCTGAAAGTCAACGAGGGCAAAGCCTTTAGAGGTGATCACCTTCACCCTACCTATCTCGTCCTCCTGAACGTCTATGTTTATCAATTCGGAAAGCTCCCTCAGATACCTGTCCCTCTCGTCAAGGAGGTTCTTGTAGTCTCTCCCCCTCGCGTAGGTCTGGGCGTATGCTACCGTTATCTCACCGTTTATTACGTATATCTTCCTCACAAGCTCGTTTATCCTGTTTACGACCCTCCTCAGGCTGAAGTCGAGGCTACTCCCGAGCCTGTCAAGATCCCTTGCCCTCGACCTCAAGAAGTCTACGAGGCTCCTTGCTGAGTTGTAAAGCTCCTCCTTTGAGCCTTCGTTTGTCGGATCCTTCATAAGGTCGAGGTAGGCTTTGAAGAACCTGTTGGTATAGTCGCTTACCCCTGTCCCCTCGAAAAGCTCTTGAAATATCCCCTCCACGTTCCCGAGGATACTGTTCCTCTCCTCCAAGTAGCTCACCAATGAGAGCTTCGAGTTCCTCAGGTTAAGATAGTAGATGTTCTGGTCCCTCCTCACCTCCTCGAGGCTTATTCCCGCAGGAGCAAAGCTCCTTATCACCGGCTCTTCCTCGACGTAGTCCGGGTTGTTGGCGTTTATAACGTTCCTGTTCCTCACGTCGAGAGCCTTCCTGTATATTTCGAGAGCTTGAGATATTATCCCGAAGGAAGCCCCGAACATCTAAACCCTCCTCGAGAAAAGACCTCCCCTCTTCAGCAGGGGTTCGAGGGAACCGCTCACGATCGAGAGGTTTCTCTCGAGGAGCTTCTTCACCTCTTCGAACTCCTCCTTTATGGAGAGCCTCTCCTCAGGTTTTGCCTCCTTCACAAGAAGGAGTAGCTCCTCGAAATCCCTCTCGAGACCCTCCCAGTCGAAGGGATCTAAGAGCTTTTCCCTTATCTCGGAGACCTTTTCTCTCAACCTCTCCCGCATACCGGGTCCCTATAATATTCCTTCGTCATGTTCCGATTATTTTTCAGAAGGAGGTTTCCACCATGTCCATAAAGGCGAGGCTCAGTATTGTAAACGCCATGTTTGTGGCTGTAGCTATAGCGGTTGGTGTGGTCATATACATGACCGAAAAGAGGGTGGAAGAGTCCATAAAGCGTATCAACAAAGAGCTTTACTACCTCGACCTCTACAGGGAGATGAAGATAAGCCTCCTGAAGACAGCCATAGAGGTGAGGAACCTGATACTCGATCCCAAAAGCGAAGAAGCCAAAAAGGGGATAAGGGAAAACATAAGAGCCTTCACGAGCAGGCTGAAGATCTTGAGGGAAAGAGAAAAAGAGCTGGACAAGAAGGAGGCTGAGTGGACGAGGGACCTCGCCTTCTTCACCTACGGGGGGGACATAGAGCAGGTGATCCAGCTCGTCGAGATGGAAGCTTACGAAGAGGCGAAGGAACAACTTGCAAAACTAGCAGAAAAAAGTCTTCAGGATGCTATGGATCTCCTTGATAACCTAATAAACCACAGGCTCGAAAAGATAAGGAAGGAGCAAAAGAGCGTTGAGTCTTACATAGCCAAAGCTAACGTCATAATGCTCGGCGTTACAATACCTTCTATACTCGTCGTTTCTGTCATTCTTTACTTCGTATCGAGGGGGATAATAAGGCAGATAGCGAGCATATCGGGAGAGGTGGACAGGCTTGCGGAGAACATGAGGTTCAGGGAAGTTGCCCTCAAAAAGTTCAAGAATGAGCTTGACGACCTCGTCGAATCCCTCGAGCAGATGGTAAAGGATGTAGGGAACGCAGTCGTCTCCGTAAAGGACATCATGGAAAAGGTTTCGAAAGGAGACCTCAGGGTCAGGATAGAAGGTTCCTACAAGGGAGACATAGGTGAGCTTGTCGAGTATGTGAACAAAGCCCTGAAGGACCTCAGGAACCTCCTCGGTAGCGTCAAGGAGGGACTGATCAACGTAGC
>WFYM01000087.1 GCA_015490115.1 Aquificaceae bacterium | reverse complement strand
AGGTCAAAGCCGAACCTCTTGTCGACGAACTTGACTATCCTCCCTCCCCTCAGGGCTACCTCGAACTCGTAGTCTCCGAAGGTGAAGCTCACCTTATCTCCGAGGTCTACCTTTTCCCTCCTCGTTCCGAGCATTAGCTTGGGAAGAGGTGCTTCCTTTTTCTCCTTTTCTACCTTCTCCTCGGTGGTAGGCTTCGTCCTCGGAAAGTAGTAGTAGGAGATTATCTCGAAGGCTAAGATGAGGAAGGCGATGAGAGCCATAGCTATGAAGAGCCTCTTCGGGTCCGGTCCTTCCCTCTGCATCAAGGCGGGTCAACACCTCCTCTCGACCAAGGGTTGCACCTTAAGACCCTCCAAAGAGCCTTGGAGAGACCCTTGAGGACCCCGTATTTTTCCACAGCGAGGATGGCGTATTCTGAGCATGTGGGGTAAAAACGGCAGGAGGGAGGGTAGAGGGGAGAGACGAAGACCCTCCAGAACTTCAGGAAAGCTATAACCACCCTTCTCATTAAGGAGCCAACCTCTTCCTTCCCTTCTTCCTCCTCCTCCTTATTATTCTCCTTCCCGCTTTCGTCCTCATCCTCGCGAGGAATCCGCTCTTCCTCTTCTTCTTCCGTATAGATATGTGCGGTTTTAACCTCTCCGTAGCCATGGCTCACACCTCAAAAGCCAGCCTTACCCGTGAATATACCCGTAAACACGAAGACTATGGAGAAGAGGAGTGCGTAGAGGGCGAGGGTCTCTATGAAGGCGAGTCCTATGAACATTATGACCTGAAGCCTTCCGCCTACGTTCGGGTTCCTCGCTATGCCCTCCTGCGTTCCTCTCACAGCGTGACCCATACCTATGCCCGTCCCGAGGGCTGCGAGACCTATTGCAAGACCCGCTGCGAGGGCAAGGAGTCCGTAAAAGATAGCCCTGTCGGAAGAGGAGGCTGTCTGCTCAGCTCCGAAAGCAAAAAGAGGTATAAGGGCAGTAGCGAGAGCCAGAACCTTTCCTCTCATCTCCTACCTCCTTTACTTTATTATCAAGGAGGGGACTTCTACCTCGTCTATAACCCTGCAGAGGTGAGGCGTTACCTTGCATCCCCACAGGATCATGGCCGGTTTTTTCTCGGATGTGTATTTTACAACCTCTTCCCTCAGGTCGCCCGCCACCGTTTCGATCTCAACCTCGCCGTTTCCGAGCTGTCTCCACATGGTTTTTATCTTTTCCGAGACCCTCCTCTTCGCCTCGGGGACCGTTTCCTTTGGTATGGGGAGACCTAAGGAGACTCCCGTCCTCTCGAGCCTGTATATGTCTTCGAGGACCGCGAGTATCTTAACCTTCGCTGAGAACTTCTCTCCCAACTCTTTTAGCATCTCCATAGCCCTCCCGCAGTCCAAAGAGGAGTCCGTGACAACGAGCAGGATCTCCATCTTAATGCTCCTCGTGGGCTACAGCTCCGGCGAGGTATACCACCGAAAGTATCATAAAGACGTAGGTCTGTATGAAAACCGCTAAGAACTTTATGGCTATTATGAAGACGAGACCCACAGGAGAGAGAGCCATAGTAAATGGGTTCTTTATGGCGACGCCTACGAGGGCGAGGAGCAGTATAGCTCCCCCCTTCATGTTGGCGAAGAGCCTGAGGGACAGGGTTATAGGTCTCGCGAGGTGCGAGACCACCTCGACAACGAAGAAGAAGGGGGCGAGCCAAGGAACCGGACCCATGAAGTGTTTTAGGTAACCTATCAAGCCGTTTTCCCTTATCCCCTCGAAGTTGTAGTAGAGAAAAACTATAAGAGCCATGGCGAGGTTCGTGTTCATGTTTCCGGTCGGTGCCTCGAGACCGGGGACCATGCCCATCAGGTTCGAAAAGAATATGAAGAGTCCGAGGGAGGCTATGAGGGGTGTGTATTTTAGTCCCTTCTCACCTATGTTTTCGAGGAGCATGTTCCTGACGAACCTGAGATACCCTTCGAGGAGAGCTTGAAACTTGGTGGGTCTTATCGAGGGTCTCCCACCCAAAAGTATAAGACCCGTGGCTATGCCCATGGAGACTATTCCGAGGACTACGTGGTTGTAGCTTAGCTCAGCCATCGGACAAAAGATTATACCACACTAAACGATCTCGGATCTCAGTATGTCGTGCATGTGTATTATGCCGACCGGACGGTTCTCCTCGTCGACGACTATGAGGACCATTATCTTGTGGTCCTCCATCCTCCTTAAAGCTTGGAGGGCAAGCTCGTCTGGTTTTGCGGTCTTTGGGTTCCTCGTCATTACGTCCCTCGCTACGCTCGTGTCGAAGTTCCCTCCCCTGTTTACGAACCTTCTGAGATCCCCGTCGGTTATTATCCCTACGAGCTTTCCCTCCTCGTTCACGACAGCGGTAGCTCCGAAACCTTTCGTCGTCATCTCTATTATCGTCTCTTTCATGGGGGTGTCTTCCCTGACGATCGGGACCTCATCTCCCGTGTGGTGGAGGTCTTTGACGAGCCTCAGCTTCCTCCCGAGGGTCCCGGCTGGGTGCCTCAGGGCGAAGTCCTCCCTTGTAAAGCCCCTCGCCACCATGAGGACCATGGCGAGAGCGTCCCCGAGGACGAGTGTCGCTGTAGAGGATGTAGTGGGGGCAAGGTCCATGGGACAAGCTTCCCT
>WFYM01000086.1 GCA_015490115.1 Aquificaceae bacterium | reverse complement strand
TGTCTCGGTCACACGGAGGATCTCAAAAGGCTCTCCAGAGAAGCTCCGAACCTCAACTTTAAGGTGGTCACCGTCGCGATCATGATGGACGAAGGGGAGGTGAAGAAGGTTCTGAAGGAAAATAGCATAGAACCCAGCTATCCTGTGATCGTCGACCCGGAAGGGAAGCTTGCGAAAAAGATCACCCTCCTATTTTTGCCCACCACCATCCTCTTCGACGGGAGGGGTATACCTATAAAGTCCTATCCGGGTCTCCCTGAGGACTTAGTCTCTTTTGTATCTTCCCATGAGTGAGCCTTCACCGAGTATGTGTCCCTTCATCCTCTCCTCCACCTGCTTTCTCGTTGCCTTCGCGGGGAGTCCGAGGGTCTCTACATCGAGGGCGTATACCTTGAAGTAGTATCTGTGGTAGCCGTGTCCCTTAGGAGGACATGGACCTCCGTAGCCGACGTATCCGAAATCGTTAATCCCCTGCTTAGCGGAACCCACCTGATCAGCCTTAGGTATCCCCTCCTCCAACTCCCTCACGTCACCCGGTATGTCGTAGATGATCCAGTGGGTGAAGGTCCCTATGGGGGCGTCCGGGTCGTCCATTATGATCACGAAGCTCTTTGTCCCTTCCGGGACGTCCGACCACCTTATCGGAGGCGAGATGTCTATACCGTCGCAGGTGTGCCTCGCTGGGATGACCTCTCCCTCCTTGAAGACGGGGCTTTCAACTCTCATAGTCTTTCCTCCGGCGAGGGCTACACCGAACCCGAAAAAGGCTGGAAGTATCAGACCTATCAAAACCCACATCCCCCCATCGAGAACATACTAAACCCTAACCCTAAAGTATATTCTACCCTCCTATGAGGAAAGTGGAAACGGATATAACCGTCAGGTTAGACTCCTTGCCTTGGACACGCTTCCATACGAGGTTCCTGATAGCTCTGGGGATCACTTGGATACTGGACGCCTTCGAAGTTGTGATAGTTGGGAACGTCCTCGGGAGCATGAGCGGGTCTTTAAAACTCTCGCCCGTTCAGAGTTCCCTGCTCGTCAGCGGTTTCCTCATAGGGGCTATAGCCGGCTCATTTATCTTCGGCTACCTCGCCGACAGGTACGGCAGGAAGAAGATATTCCTTATTACGCTCCTTACTTACTCCTTAGGGACGTTTTTCACGGGGTTTTCTTGGGACTTTTACAGCGCCTTTGCCCTCAGGATCGTTGCGGGAGCCGGTATAGGCGGGGAGTTCGCAGCCATACACTCAGCCATAGACGAGTTCATCCCTTCGAGGCACAGGGGTAAGGTGGACGGTCTTATAGTCGCCTCTTGGAACGTGGGGAGCATTATGGCTTCCCTAACAGCCCTGTTTCTCTTTAAGAACCTTCCCGAGGAGATCTCTTGGAGGGTAGCCTTCCTCTTGGGGGGTGTTATAGCTCTCCTCATAGTTTATGTGAGGAGGCACGTCCCCGAATCACCGAGGTGGCTACTCTCTAAGGGTATGGTTGAGGAGGCGGAAAGGATCGTGAGGGCTGTGGAGGAGGAGGCTGGTGTGCAAAGGATTTCGGGGAAGGTCCCCGTCACCGTATTCGACGGAGGTATAAGGGAGGGTTTTAGGGAGATCTTGGGGAGATACAGGTGGAGGTTCCTTTTTGCGACCTCCATGAGCTTTACTATACTCACAACTTATTACGGTATGGTTACGCTGATACCCGTTAGCGTCGCACCTTCCCTCAACTTAGGACAGGAGAAGATACCCATCATATTCCTTATGGGGAGTGTGGGAGGTCTCGTGGGAGGTGTTATCACCGCGCTTCTTTCCGACTACCTCGGGAGGAAGCCGACCGGTCTCGGGATACTTATACTCTCGGTAGCTTCCACCCTTGCCCTCATCCTCTCGGAGGACTTCTACCTTCCCTTCGCCCTCTACTCCTTCACAGCCTTTTCCTTCGCCTGCGTCGGCTACGTCACCGCCATGGAGATATTCCCATCCCACGTGAGGGCTACCGCGATAGGTCTAATCTCCATACTTGGGAGGATAGGGGGGACGCTCTCACCCCCGGTCCTCATCAAGCTCGCTGAGGTGGACTACAGGGCTGGTCTTTTCGGCATACTTTTCCTTTGGACCTTCGGTCTTTTCGCTTTTTCCCTTTGGTCCCTGTTCGGGGTGGAGGCTAAGGGGAGGTCGATAGAGGAGATCACTTGACAGGGGGAGTCAATTCTGTTATATTGATACTAAAGAGGAGGTGAGAAACTCCCTCCCCCTCCCTCCCCAAGATTTTTTGCCCCTCCGCCCGGAGGGGCCTTTCTAAATTAAAACTTCCCCTCCAGAAACGAAACGATATCTGAGAAAACTTCCTCCTCCGAACGCGAAGCGTCTATCAAAAAGACCCTCTCAGGCTCCGCCTTGGCTATCTCCCTGTATCCATCTCTCACCCTTTCGAGGAGCTTCGGATCGTCGAACCTGGTCTTTTCCTTTAACCTTTTGAGGGCTACGCTCGGTTCCAAGTCGAGGAGGAAGGTGACCTCCGGCTTTATACCTCCCGTCACGAGGTCGTTGAGCCTTCTGATGAGGTCGAGGTCGAGACCCCTCCCGTATCCTTGATAGGCGAGGGTCGAGTCGGTGAACCTGTCGAGTATGACGACCTCTCCTCTCTCAAGAAGGGGTCTTACAACCTTCATAAGTTCAGCCCTTGAAGCTTCGAAGAGGAGAAGCTCGGTTTTCGGATCGAGTTCGAAGGACATGAGGAGTTCCCTTATCTTGTCACCTGCTTCGGTTCCCCCTGGTTCCCTGAAGAGGTGGACCTTTACACCTCTTTCCTTTAAGAACTCGAAGAGTCTTCTCGACTGGGTGGTCTTCCCGGAGCCGTCTATACCTTCGAAGGTAATTAGCATAAGGGAATTATATACAATTCAGTCTCCCCAGTAGCGCTGTTCCTTCCAAGGGTCCCCTACCATATGGTATCCCCTCTCCTCCCAATAGCCGGGTCTGTCTTCCTTCCTGAACTCTATGCCCCAGACGTATTTGGCACTCTTCCAAGCGTAAAGCTGGGGAACGACGAGCCTCAAAGGGAAGCCGTGTTCCTTCGGGAGAGGTTCACCGAACATCTTGTAAGCGAGGAGGGAGTCCTCTTTTACGAAGTATTCGTATGGAAGGTTCGTTGTGTAACCTTCGAGGCAGTAAACAAAGACGTATTTGGCTTCGGGCTTCGGTCTCACGATCTTGACTATCTCGGAGGTGGGAACCCCCTCCCACAGGATCTCCTTAACGCTCCAACGGGTGACGCAGTGGAAGTCCGCAAGGACCTCAACTGAAGGGAGCTTCAGGATCTCCTCGTAGGTCAGCTCTATCGGGTTCTCTACCTCACCCCAGACCTTGAACCTGTATTTCTCTATGTCGAAATCGGGAACCCTCTCGACTATGTCGTAGACCAGAGGATACTGGATCCAGTGCTGTCCGGGAGGGAGTCTGTCTTTCCTCTTTACCGTCGGGCTTACTACCCTCCTCTTCGCCATGGGAGTATCTTAGCCCGAACCTTTGATAGAGTTTATGATAAAAACTATGAAGGAGTCCCTCGACGAGGAGATACTGAGGGAGATAGCTTCGGTAGGGGGAAGCTACGGGGAGAGACTCGAAAGGCTGATATCGGAGCTGAGGAGGCTGAAAAGAGCCATCCTGTATCTCAAGGGCAGGATAGAGAAAAGTTCGGGAACACCCACCTTCTCCATGAGGCTTTCTGTGAGGCTGAGGAGAAGGTTCTTTGAGAAGAAAAAAGAAGCTGAGGAGGTAAGGAGATATTTAATCCTTTACAGGGAAGCCCTCGGTCTCTTCAGACACAAAGAAGTCTTCGAAGTATACAACATAGAGAGCGTGGACATTTAGAGGAATTCGAGGAAGTTCCTCAGCATCTCCATTCCGTATTCGGAGAGGACGGATTCGGGGTGAAACTGGACCCCGAAGAGGGGGAGTTCTTTGTGCTGTATACCCATGACTTCCCCGTCCTCGGACCAAGCTGTGACTTTTAGGAACTCTGGGAGGGAGTTTTTATCTACAGCTAAGGAGTGGTATCTGACAGCCCTGAAGGGACTCGGTATACCCTTGAATATCCCCTCCCCCGTATGGGTTATCTCGGAGACCTTCCCGTGCATGAGCCTCTTCGCCCTTATTATCTTACCTCCGAAGGCGTAGCCTATCGACTGGTGTCCGAGGCAGACCCCCAAAATGGGAACGCTCCTGTAGAACTCCCTTATCACATCTACGGATATACCAGCCTCCTTCGGAGTGCATGGTCCGGGTGATATTACTATCCCCTTCGGCTTCAGCCTCCTTATCTCGTCTATAGTAGTTTCGTCGTTCCTCTTTACAACCACTTCAGCTCCGAGGCTCTCGAGATACTGGACAAGGTTGTATGTGAAGGAGTCGTAGTTGTCTATCATGAGAACCTTCATGAGAATAATATATCAAGGTTCGAAGAGACCTTCTTCTTTAGCCATTTTTATGTAGCCGAGAACTTCCTCGTCCGAGAGCTGGTGGAAGTCCCTGTAGAAGAGTCCGACCGCAAAGCTGAACTCCGAAGAAGTGTGGTGGCATATAAACTCGTCTACCTTCCCTTCGAACCTCCCGCAAGCCTCCTTGGGACAAACGGGGACAGCCACTATCACCTTCTTTGCCCCTTTCTTCTTCGCGAAGTTGGAGGCTGCGATGGCTGTGTATCCGGTAGCGACGCCGTCGTCTACGATAATTACTTCCCTGTCTTTCAAGCTCGGGTATCCTTCGGGAACGAAGATCCTCTCCCTCTTTCTCACCTCCTCGAGTTCCCTTTTTGCTATGCTTTTCACCGTTTCCAGATCGAGTCTCGCACGGGAGACGAGTTCTTCGTCTATGTAAGCGGAGCCTTCAGGGTCAACGGCTCCAAAACCCGCCTCCTCGTTCCAAGGGAGTCCCAGCTTCCTCACGACGACGACGCTCATGGGTATCTTCAAGGTCTTAGCTATCTGGTAGGCTACCGGTATACCTCCCCTCGGTATTGCGAGGACTATGGGCTTGTCTTCTAAGTTTACCCTGTCTCTTAAGTCTTGAGCCAAGATCCTTCCAGCCTCTTCCCTCGACTCGAAGATCATACCAGCTTTTCAAAGAGGGAGTTTATGTTGTCGAGCTTCCTGTAAGCTTGGACTATCACATAACTGAGCTGTTCCCCCTCCGCTATGGAGAGGTCGTAGAGTATACCGCTCACATCCTTTAAGACCTCGTATAGTGTCGTGTAGTGTTCTTCCGTTAGTTTTTTGTTCGGGTTCGGTATCTCCTTATATATCTCCTTTACCGTCTCGCTGATCTCTTTGAGGTGGGTGGCTAAGGACGCTATCTCATAATCGTTCCCGTATATGTCCATCACCTCCCTGTATCTTTCCTCTATCTCGGCGAACATGGTCTTAAAGAGCATTCCCTCTAAGAAGCTAAGGTCCCTTTCCATCCCTAAATAATTTAGCGGGAGGAGTAGAAGCGGTCCACCTCTTTCAGTATCTCCTCTAAAGAACTCACGTGCTTTACACCCTCCACCTTGTGGGTCCTGTAGCCCACTATGAACTTGCCGAGGATCAGGG
>WFYM01000085.1 GCA_015490115.1 Aquificaceae bacterium | reverse complement strand
CCTTGGAGTCCACCTCCAAATACCTCGCCCCCGAATTCGTAGGAGAGGAACACTACAACACGGCGATGGAGGTGAAGAGAATACTCCAAAGGTATAAAGAGCTTCAGGAGATAATAGCCATACTCGGTATGGAGGAGCTTTCCGAAGAGGACAAGGCTATAGTCAACAGGGCGAGAAGAATTCAGAAGTTCCTCGCTCAACCCTTCCACGTTGCGGAACAGTTCACGGGTATACCCGGAAAATACGTTAGGCTCGAGGACACGATAAGGTCCTTCCAAGAGATACTCTCCGGAAAATACGACCACCTTCCCGAGAACGCCTTCTATATGGTGGGGACCATAGAGGACGTCATAGAGAAGGCGAAAGCTATGGGTGCGAAGGTGTGATATATTTAAAAATGAGGAGGGTGTAGCTCAGCTGGTAGAGCGGGGGACTGTGGATCCCCATGTCGCGGGTTCGAGTCCCGTCACCCTCCCCATTAACTTCCAAGTTTTCTCCTTTTACGTGAAGGGGGTATCCCCAGAGCCTCCCTGTATTTGGCTACGGTTCTCCTCGCTACGTTTATCCCTTCCGCTTGAAGTAAGGAAGCTATCTCTTCGTCGCTCAAGGGCTTTGAGGGATCCTCGGAACTTATGATCTCCTTTATCCTTTTCATCAGCTCCTCTTGGGATACACCTCCCGCGGTTTCCCTCACGAAGAAGAACCTAAAAGGGTATGTACCTTGAGGTGTCTTTACGTATTTTGAGTTGATCAGCCTGCTCACGGTGGACTCGCTCACCCCTATCTTCTCTGCGACGTCTCTTACCTTCAGGGTCTTCAAACTACCCTCACCCCTCAGGAAGTCCCCCTGAACCTCTATGATCTCGTCGAGTATCTTTCTTAAGTTTTCCCTCCTGAGCTGGAGTATCCTCTTTAGGTTGTTGCACCTTTCGAGGTATTCTCTTAAGAACTCCTTTGCCTCTCCCTTCGCCTTGGACACCAACTCGAGGTAACTTTTACTCACCTTTATGTCAACAAAGTCTTCGTAGAGGTAGCCGACAAGTTCGTCATCGTCCATCTCTATGACCGCGTCCACCCTCGCTACCTTGCAAGGGGAAGCCTCCTCCCCGAGGGGGTATAACCTGAGGTGGGAGAGTTTTTCCTTCACCCGCTTTGGGACCTCCCTTCCTTCGAAGAGTGAGTCGAGATAGGAGAGAAGCTCTTTCTCCTCCGGGTATAGGTCCTCTATCTGGATCTTAAAGAACTCTTTTATGTCCTTTGAACATACGCCGACGGGTTCGAGCCTCGCAACGAACTCCCTTATGTCCTCTACGTATTCGGGCGAAACTCCGAACTTCCTCGCTATCTCCTCAACGTCTCCCACGAAGAAACCCCTCCCGTCGGTGCAGGAAACCAGCTCCTCCGCTATTTTGAGGTCGGTCCCTTCGAGTTCAGACCTTACGTTTCTCATGAGGACCTCTACGGGAGAGGACTTTTGAACTACCTCGGGTTGCCTCCTCTCTTCGAAAAGCTCCCTCACCCTCGGCGATATCGAGACCTCCTCTATGAAGGGGTTCGACTCTTGCTCTTCCTTCAGGATCTGCTCAAGCTCTTGAGCCGGGTAGAGAAGGACCTCTATCTGGTTCTTGAGTAGGAGGTTCAGGCTCAGCTTTACCTTGAGCTGTAGCTCTTGTCTTAGCATCCTTCAGAACTCCCCCTTTAAATCCTCGGGTACGCCAAAGCCGTCCCTTACCTGACCCTCTCCGAGGACTATGAACTTCGTTATTGTAAGCTCTTCGAGAGCCATGGGACCCCTCGCGTGGATCTTGTCCGTGGATATCCCCATCTCAGCTCCGAGACCGAACTCGTTCCCGTCCGTGAACCTCGTCGAGGCGTTCACATACACAGCCGCCGAGTCCACCTCCTTTAAAAACTTCATAGCTTTGGTGTAGTTCTCGGTGACTATAGCGTCCGAGTGTCCCGAACCGTATTTCGATATGAACTCTACGGCTTCGTCCAAGCTCCCGACCACCTTCACGGCGAGTATGAGGTCGAGGAACTCTTCGTAGTAATCTTCCTCTTTTGCGGGAACCGCCTTTACAAAGCTGAGCCTCGGTTCTTCTTTTATTACCTTCAGGCTTTCCTCGTCGCATCTTAGCTCCACCCCCGCCTTTCCCAAGTAGTAAGCCATCCTCGGGAGAAACTCCCTCAAGATCTTCCTGTGGACCAGTAGGTTCTCAACAGCGTTGCAAACGGAAGGTCGCTGGACTTTTGCGTTGTAGACTATGTCGTAGGCTTTTTCGAGGTCCGCCTCCTCGTCCACGTATATGTTGCACACACCCTTGTAGTGCTT
>WFYM01000084.1 GCA_015490115.1 Aquificaceae bacterium | reverse complement strand
TTCCACTTAGCGGGTGTGGCGGAACTGGCAGACGCGCCGGACTTAGGATCCGGTGCCCGTAAGGGCGTGAGGGTTCGACTCCCTCCACCCGCACCATACCCCGGAGGTGAACTATGAAAGTGAGGACAGAGGACAGGGAAGGGCTTTTCAAGGCTCTCGTCGTTGAGGTGGAGGGGAACCTCGTAAGGACCGCACTTGACGAGGTTTACGACTACCTGAAGAAGAACGTGGAGATACACGGCTTCAGAAAGGGAAACGCCCCCCTCTGGCTCATAAGAGCGAAGTATAAGGACTACATACAGGAGGAGGTAGGTAAAAAGGTAGCCAACAAAACGCTCGAAGAAGCCATAAAGGAGAGCAAGCTAAAGCCCGTAGCGGACGTCTTCCTCGAGAAGGTCCAGCTCGAAGAAGAAAAGGAGAAGCTGACCTATACGGTGAGCTTCGAGGTCCCTCCAAAGTTCGAACTCAAAGAGATAGAAGGTATGGAGGTTGAGGTTCCAAAGGTGGAGTTCTCGGAAGAGCTTGTTGAAAAGAGGATAGAGCAGCTGAGGGAGGAACACGCTGTATGGGAACCAGTAGATAGAGAGATAAGGGACGGTGATCTTGTGACCGTGGACTACGAGGTGGAGGAGGTGGGAGGTGAGGGTGAGAAGGTAAAGGGTGAGACCTCCGGGATAATAGGGATGAAGATGTTCAGGGAGGAACTCGAAAAAGCCCTCAAAGGAAAGAAGAAAGAAGAGGAGGTCTTCCTCGAGAACCTTCCGATCTTCGACCAGCAGGGGAAGGAGATAGGGAGGGCGAACGTTAAGGTTAAAGTTAAGGAAGTAAAAGAGAAGGTCCTTCCCGAAGTCGGGGACGAGTTCGCCAAAGAACTCGGATACGAGAACTGGGAAAAAGCGAGGAAGAAGATAGAGGAGGAGGTCAAGAGAGACTTCGAGAGGATGAAGCAGGCTATAATAGAGGACGCTGTTGCAAAAAAGCTCGTCAGCGAACATGATATCGAGATACCGAAGACGCTCCTCAGGAGGGAGCTTTCCTTCCTTGTCGAGAGGAGGGTGAGTGAGCTGAGGCAATACGGCGTTGACACGAGGTACCTCGACTACAAGTCGATGGCTGAAGAGCTAACGCCAGAAGCTGTCTTCAACATAAAGCTGAGGTATATTCTGGAGGCTTACGCGGAGAAAACAGGACTCGAAGTGACCGAGGAGGACGTAAAGGAGCAGATAGAAGAGCTTGCGAGGGAGACGGGTTCTTCGGAGGAGGAGATAAGGGAGAGGTTCGAGAAGGAGAACCTCATGGAGGTTATAAGGATGGACGCCCTCAGGAGAAAGGCTCTGAGGGACATAGTCGGGAAGGTTAAAATAAAGGAGGTTGAGAAGGATGAAGGGGGTTCTTGACCAGCTCGTTCCCATAGTTGTCGAGCAGACGCCGAGGGGTGAGAGGGCTTTCGACATATACTCGAGGCTCCTTCAGGACAGGATAGTTTTACTCGGCTTTCCCATAGACGACCACGTAGCTAACCTCGTAATAGCCCAGCTCCTCTTTTTGGAGTCTCAGGACCCCGAAAAGGACATATACCTCTACATAAACACACCCGGCGGTTCGGTTACCGCGGGACTCGCCATATACGACACCATGCAGTATATAAAGCCTGACGTCGTTACCATATGCATAGGTCAGGCGGCTTCTATGGGTGCTTTGCTCCTCGCAGCTGGAACTAAAGGGAAGAGGTACGCCCTCCCCCACTCCCGGATAATGATCCACCAGCCCATGGGTGGAATACAGGGGCAAGCGACCGATATTATCATACACGCGGAGGAGATGAAGAGGATAAAGAGGATGCTGAACGAGATACTCGCAAAGCACACGGGACAACCTATAGAGAAGATAGAGCAGGACGTGGAGAGGGACTACTTCATGTCCCCTGAGGAAGCCAAAGAATACGGACTCATAGACAGGGTGATAGAGAAGAGATGAGAATGAAGGATCAGAGGAAGAGGTGTTCCTTCTGCGGAAGGGAAGAGGATCGGGTCTTCCTCCTCATAGAGGGACCGTCAGGGACCCACATATGCGACGACTGCGTTGAGAAGTGCCACAGGATAGTTAAGGACCACAAGGCGGAAAGGTCAAGAGTCAACCTCGACGACCTCCCGACACCCGAGCAGATAAAGAGGATCCTCGACGAATACGTCGTCGGTCAGGAGAGGGCGAAGAAGATCCTCTCCGTTGCCGTTTACAACCACTACAAGAGGATAAGGGCGAAGGAAGCAGGGATAGACCTCGGCGGTGTTGAAGTTGAAAAGAGCAACATACTGCTTATAGGACCGACAGGTTCCGGGAAGACGCTCCTTGCCAAGACCCTCGCCAAGATACTCGACGTCCCCTTCGCCATAGCGGACGCCACCTCACTCACAGAAGCGGGTTACGTGGGAGAGGACGTGGAGAACGTCCTCACGAGACTCCTTCAGAACTGCGGTTACGACGTCGAAGCTGCACAAAAAGGTATAGTTTACATAGACGAGATAGACAAGATAGCCAAAAAGTCCGGGATAAACCCTTCGATAACGAGGGACGTCTCGGGTGAGGGTGTCCAGCAGGCTCTCCTGAAGATAATAGAGGGGACCATAGCAAACGTCCCGCCTCAGGGGGGGAGAAAACACCCCCACCAAGAGTTCATACAGGTGGACACGACCGACATACTCTTCATATGCGGGGGAGCTTTCGTGGGTCTCGAAGAGATCATAAAGCACAGGATAGGGAAGTCTACGATAGGCTTTGAGTCCTCAATAAAGAAGGTGAGCGAAGAGGAGAACATATTGGCTCTTGTGGAACCCGACGACCTCATAAGGTACGGTCTCATACCCGAGTTCGTCGGGAGGCTACCGGTGATAGCAACTCTCGACGAGCTTAAAGAAGAAGACCTTGTGAGGATCCTCGTCGAGCCTAAAAACGCCCTCGTGAAGCAGTATCAGAAGCTCCTCTCCCTAGACGGAGTTGAGCTTGAGTTCACACCTGAGGCTCTAAGGGAGATAGCGAGGGAGGCTATAAGGAGGAAGACGGGAGCGAGGGGACTAAGAGCTATAATGGAGGAGATAATGACGGACGTTATGTTCGAGATACCTTCCCTCGGGAACGTAAAGAAGGTCATAGTTGACGAGGAGACGGTCAAAGGAAAGCAAAAGCCGAAGCTAATCTACGAGAAAGTGGTCTGAGATGGAAAAGCCGAAGGTAAGGTATCTCGAGGTTCAACCTTACGGTGACAAATTCCTCCTGACCGATCCTTTGGGTGTTTCCGAGTCGGTAATTGTGACGAGGGAGCTTTTGATACTTATGTCCCTCATGGACGGAACGAGGACGAAGAACGACATAAAGGCGGACTTCCTCAGGATAACGGGTGAGATCTTAAAAGAAGAGGAGCTTTCGAAGATCATACGGTCACTCGATGAGGGGCTTTACCTCCTGAGCGACAGGTTCAAAAAGAAAGTGGAGGAGATAAAGGAAAACATGCTAAAGGAAGGTGTGAGAAAACCTTCTCACGCGGGCGGTGCGTATCCCGAAGAAGGGAAGAAGCTTAGGAAGTTCCTCGAAGAGAGCTTGAAAGGGGAAGCTAAAGAGAGACCGAAAGGTATACTCGTTCCCCATATGGACCTCAGGGTGGCGAGGGAGACTTACGGAGCAGTATACGGGAGGATAGAAAGGTCTTGGGTGAAGAGGGTCCTCATACTCGGTGTTTCTCACTACTTTCATGAGACGCCCCTCTCGGTTTGCCCCCTCGACTTCGAGACACCTATAGGAAGGGTTGAGGTGGACAGGGAGGTCTTAGGGAGGATGGAAGATCTTTTCGAACACGATATATACCATGACCTCCTCTCACATATAAGAGAACACTCGATAGAGTTCCAGACCCTTTATGTTAAGCTCCTCTTTCCGGAAGCCAAGATAATTCCCGTGATCGTATCTTACGGAGACAAAGATACTTTGAGGAGCTACGCTGAAAAGATACTGAAAGCTGTGGGAGAAACTGAAGGGCTTTTGGTTGTCTCGAGCGTTGACATGAGCCACGTCGGTAAGAAGTTCGGAGACCCGTTCAGCTACGATCCCTCCCTCAGGGACAAGGAGTATATAAGTCTACTTTCCGAGCTGAAAAACGAGGAGGCTTTCGACCTCCTTCTCAAAGACGAAAACAGGACGAGAATAGACGGGCAGTTTACCAACTTCGTTTTCGTTGAAATCATGAAGCTCTTAGGATCCAGCGGTGGCAAGTTAGTTGACTACAGAGTTTACCACGAGGGTCCCACCGACTCGAAGGTGTCTTACGCTGGAATAGTATTTTTCTGAGGACATGAAGGTCTACATAATGGGTTCGGACCAGAGGGCTGTGAGGTGTGCGAGGGTCTCCTTCGGAAAGGACGAAAAGGTTGATCCTTCAAGGGACAAAAAGCTCCTCAGGTTCCTCTTCAGAAACAGGCACGCCTCCCCCTTCGAACACAACATAGTAGCCTTCGAATCTCGAAAAGAAGAGTGGGTCGAGCTTTTAAAAAAAGTAGAAAATCCGACTGTTCAGTTATACTACTCGGGCGGTTATATATGGATGAACTTAAGGAACGTTATAAACTGCTACGAGCTACTTCCCGAAGAAGTTATCTCCGAGCTGAAAAGAGCTTTCCCGACCATATGGAGGATAGTGGAGACGAAAGGTGAACTGACGGACGAGGAACTCGAAGACCTACCTTACACTACGGACAGGGTCTTTTTAGAAGAAAAGATCGAAACTTCCTCAGGTTGGGTGGGGCTTGTGGACAGGCTCGAACTCGGGACCGAGATGGACTACTACACCTTCGTAGTCGAGTGTCCGCTCTTCGTGGCGAGGCAGTGGATGAGGCACAGGTTCGGCTCCTACAACGAGATATCGAGGAGGTATACCTCTTACGACATAAAGTTTTACATCCCGAAGGTCTTGAGAAAACAGGCAAAGACCAACAAGCAGGCTTCAACGGACGAGCCTATAAGCGAACCGCTCCAGAGTGAGTTTCTGAAGGAGATAAGGAAGCTTGTTGGAGAAGCCCTTTCCTTTTACAACAGGATGGTAGAGGGTGAGGTCGCGAAGGAGCTTGCAAGGGGAGTCCTTCCCCAGTTCATGAAGACGAGGTTCTACTGGACTGTTCCGAGGATATCCCTCGACAACTTCCTAACTTTGAGGACCCACGAGGGCGCCCAGAAGGAGATAAGGGAACTCGCGGAAGCTATCAAAGATATGGTGGGATATAAGGGAACGGACAAGAGGAACAGGTTGTAGGCTGAACTCTTCTTACGCTACATATAGCTTTATATGTTTTGTAGTGTAAGACAAGATTCGGTTGTTCTCTTCCAGACTCTTCCGAGAATTTCTTACACTACATATCGATTTTTTCCATTTGTAGTGTAAGACAAAAAGAAGGGAAAACCACTAACCGAACCATCTCCTCAATATCTTTTCAGCCACCTTCTCAGGTGAGAAGCCGAAGTGTTCAAAGAGGACCTTTCCGGGTGCGGACTTTCCGAAGGTCTCCATGGAGATTATGAGACCTTCCTCTCCTACATATTTGTGCCAGCAGGAACCCCTCGCAGCCTCTATGGATACCCTCCTTTTTACGCTCCTTGGGAGGACCTCCTCCTTGTAGCTTTCATCTTGGAGTTCGAAGAGTTCCATGCAGGGCATGTTGACAACCCTTACCTTTATCCCTTTTTCTTCGAGTATCTCCTTTGTCCCGAGAGCGACGTGGACCTCGGATCCCGTCGCTATTATTATCAGGTCAGGTTCTCCTTTCGTATCCGCAAGGATGTAGGCACCCTTCTTTAGGTTCTCTTCGGAGGGATACTTGGATCTATCTATTAAGGGAACCGTTTGCCTCGTGAGTATTATTGCTGTTGGACCCTCCTTCCTCGAGACCGCCACCTCCCAAGCTACCCTCACCTCGTTTGCGTCCGCTGGTCTTATAACCCAGAGGTTCGGTATAAGCCTCAATGAGGGGAGCTGTTCTATGGGCTGGTGGGTGGGTCCGTCTTCTCCGAGACCTATAGAGTCGTGGGTGAAGACGTATATTACTTGGAGTCCCGCCATGGCAGCTATCCTTATCGTTGGTCTCATATAGTCTGAAAAGACGAGGAAGGTCCCACCGTATGGGAGTATACCTCCGTGGTATGCCATGCCGTTTAGGATCGTTCCCATAGCGTGTTCCCTCACACCGTAGTGGATGTTTCTTCCCTCCGGGCTTTCCGCTTGCATATCCTTGTAGTTGAAGAGTATAGTGTTGTTGGACTCGGAAAGGTCGGCGGAACCTCCCACCATGTTCGGTATGTAGTCAGCCATGACGTTCAAAACTTTACCAGAAGCCTTCCTCGTAGCTAAAGGCTCCGTGAATTTCGGGACCTCCTTTACCCATTCTAGGCTCCACTCTTTTCTGAAGGATCTTTCCAGCTCTTCAGCTAAGTCTGGAAACTTCTTCTTGTATTCTTCGAACATCCTCCTCCACTCCTCCTCCCTTTCTTTGCCGAGCTGGATATGCCTTCTTGTGTATTCGAGGGCTTCTTTGGGGACGTAGAACTCTTCAAGCGGCCAACCGAACCTCTTCTTCGTCTCTATCACGTTCTCCTTCCCTAAGGGTGCGCCGTGGACCTTGGGTGTGTCTTGCAGCGGACTTCCGTATCCTATGTGAGTCCTGACTGATATGAAGGAGGGTCTGTCTGACTCTTTGGCTTCTTTTATAGCCCTTTCCAAGAGTTCTAAATTGTAACCGTCTTCTATGTGCTGGACGTGCCAGCCGAGGGCTTCGAACCTCTTGAGGACGTCTTCGGACCAAGCGAGGCTCGTATCCCCGTCTATGGATACCTTGTTGTTGTCCCATATGACTATGAGTTTTCTGAGCCTGAGGTGTCCCGCTATCGCAGCAGCTTCGTAGGAGACTCCCTCCATCAGATCACCGTCGGAGCAAAGGACGTAGGTGTAGTGGTCTATCACCGGGTATCCTTCCCTGTTGTAGCGGGCGGAGAGGAACCTCTCAGCTATAGCCATCCCCACCGCGTTTCCAAACCCTTGACCTAACGGTCCCGTCGTGGCTTCGACCCCCGGAAGGATCCAGCTCTCCGGGTGTCCCGGTGTTCTGCTCCCGAGCTGTCTGAAGTTCTTCAGGTCTTCGATCGTCACGTCGTATCCGAACATGAAGAGGGTAGCGTAGAGCATAGCGGAAGCGTGTCCTGCGGATAGGACGAACCTGTCCCTGTTTATCCAGTTCGGGTTCTTAGGATTGAACTTTAAAAACCTGTCGAAGATTATGTAGATGATGTGGGAAGCTCCGAGGGGCATACCGGGGTGTCCCGATCTGGCTCTCTCTACCTGATCTACGCTCAGGAACCTTATCGTGTTTATCACAAGCTCGTCTATCTTTCTCTTCGTCTCCATCCTCACCTTCATGGCTCAAAATATTTTAAGCTCACCTCATATACTCTTCATTGATATCTATTCGGGCTTTCCTCACCAAACTTTTAACGAACATCTCAAGGGTGTCCCTCCTCTTTTCGGAGAGGAGAAGGCTAGAGAAGTCTTCTTCCGTTTCCACCTCCCTCCTCCTTTCTATGTATAGAACTCCAAATCCTGTGAGCAGTTTATAGGGACCGAAGACTTTCTCCTTTGAAAAGACCAACCTCAGGATCTCGTTGTCTCCTATACGGAAAAGCTTTTTGAACTCATCAACGTCCGAGCCTTCAAACTTAAGGTATCTTACTTTTATTTTTTCACCTTTTTTTAGTTTCTCTTTGAAGTCTTCTGCCAATTTTTTCAAAATTTCTTCCGTTTTTTGTTTTTCTATTTCTTTTTTTATTTCTTCTTTTACCTCTTCAAAAGGTTTATATCTTCTCGGCTTTACCTCTTCGAGGTATATTATGTAGTATCTATCCATTACTTTTGTCAGAGTAAACCTGTTTTCTTCGTTTAACCTTTCCATTTCTTTGATTACTGCTTCTGGAAGTTCGGGTTTCTTTTCTTCACTCAATACAAACCTTTTGAAATTCTTTTCAAACACACCTTCTTTCAGCTTTCTGTATAGTCTGTGTGCTTCACTTTTCTCCTTAGTTTCCCAAACTCTGAAGATCTTTTCTTCAGGTAGGGAGAACCTCTCCTTGTTCTCTTTGTAAAATCTCAGCATCTCCTCCTCACTAGGCTCGTACTTCTCTTTTACGTAGTCCTCCGTGATGAGATAGAGCCTGCCGTCGAATCTCGCCGACCTTATCCTCCTTTCCACCTCAAGCTCCTTTTCTGTAACGTAAAGAGCTGAGGATACGAACTTCAAAAGCTTTTCAACGGTCAATATCTTCCTCACACGCTCCTCGTACTCTTCTGGCGTAAAACCGAAGGCTGTCAAGATCTCTTTGTACCTTTTCAAGCTGAACCTGTTCCCCTCCCAGAAGGTCCTGTCCTCCTTTATACTCTCCGCCACCTCACCTTCAGAAGCGAATATGCCTATATCCTCAGCTCTTTTGAACAGCAACTCCCTCACTATAAGGTCCGAAAGGGCTTGACCCTTTATAGCGCGTTCGTCAAGAGCAAAGTTAGCGTATCTTACAGCTTCTGTTCTGAACTCTCTCAGGTCTATGCACTCCCCGTTCACGGTTGCGACACACCCCCCCTTTCCGAACATCTGCTTCACATCTTCCACCGTAAAGATCCAAAAAAGGAAGGAAGCTGAAGCTATAGCAACCACGAGAACCGCAAGCCTTTTGTGTCTCTGTATCAGGGAGTACATGTTTTCTTTGGTGGCGGCGGGAGGACTCGAACCTCCGACCTGGGACTTATGAGATCCCCGCTCTAGCCAGCTGAGCTACGCCGCCTCCTCTTCAGATTTAATATTATATTTCAATTCAGGCACATTTCCAAGTTCTTTAGTCATTAAAACCCCTTCAAGATAAGCTCTTATTTCCCCCAAATTTAAGCCCCTAAAGCTTTCCGAGCAATTTTGCATATCAAGAAGTGCTTCCTGAATTACCTTTAGTGCACTTTCTGTTTGCCCTTCTTTAAGTTTATGCAAAGCTATAGCACTTCTTATTAAACCTCTATAGCATCTTTTAATGTCTTCATTTTTAAACAAATTCCATATTTCTTCAAGAACTTCATGAGCACCGTAAAAGTTTCCCGTGTTCCACAAATATACAGCTTCCTTG
>WFYM01000083.1 GCA_015490115.1 Aquificaceae bacterium | reverse complement strand
GAACAAAGAGGACGTAAAGAGGACCCTCCTTACCCTGCTCGAGATCATAAAGTATTCCCTCGAAAGCTCCTGATATAATACCTTCCCCATGCTCACCCCCGAAGAGAAAAAGGTGGTTGCAGGGATCTCCTTCGCCGTCACAGCCAGGATGCTCGGCATATTCCTACTCCTTCCAGTTCTTTCCCCCTACGTCAGCAAGTTGGAAGGTAGCACACCCTTCCTTACAGGTCTCGCAGTCGGGATATACGGTCTGACTCAAGCCCTCCTCCAGATACCCCTCGGCTACCTGTCCGACAAGGTGGGCAGAAAGCCCGTCATTATCGGGGGCTTTTTCGTTTACATATTAGGGAGCGTTCTCGGAGGTATAGCAAGTAACGTTTGGACTATGATAGTGGCGAGGCTGATCCAAGGAGGGGGAGCTGTCTCCTCCGCTGCTATATCCCTCGTTGCGGACCTCATCAGGGAGGAGGTAAGGTCGAGGGCTTTCGCGAAGATAGGAGCTTCTATCAGCTTAACCTTCGCGGTCAGCATAGTGGCAGCTCCCGCGATAGCCGGAAGGTTCGGGGTTCCCTTCATCTTCTTCCTCACAGCCCTCCTCTCAGCTTTAGCCCTCCTCTACATAGCCCTCCTCGTGAAGGAACCGAAAAAGCACACGGAAACTATCGGGAATGGCTACTCCTTCCTTCTCAAGGGTGAGGTCATATTCATAAACCTCTCCGTCTTCCTGCTCCATGCACTTCTCGTGAGCGTCTTTACCGTTGTTCCCGTTGAGCTTATAAACGTATACGGTTTGCAGAAGGCGGAACACTGGAAGCTCTACCTTCCCGTTATACTCCTTTCGGTCCTCGTAATGGTCCCTGCTGTAGCTTGGGCTGAAAAGAAGGGAAGGACAAAGGGGCTTGTCCTTGCGGGCGTATTTTTGGTCTCCTCGAGCTTCCTCTCCCACCTTTTCGTGAACAACATGGTGGGTGTTTTCCTCATGCTCCTCCTCTTCTTTGTAGGCTTCCACCTCCTCGAACCCACACTCCCTTCAGCTCTTACTAAGGTATCGGGAAGGCACGCGAGGGGACTCTCGGTCGGAGTTTACAACACGAGCCAGTTCGTGGGAGCCTTCGCGGGAGGTGTTTTGGGAGGAGTGTTCCTGAAGTCGGGTAGCATGGTCCTCGGAAACTTCCTGATATCACTCCTTTGGCTTTTCTGCACCTTACTTTTCCTTCCCAAGGTAAGGTTTTAGGGCTTCCTTTAACCTTCCCTTACACCTTTCACAGAAATCAGCCCCCTTCCTGTCGACGTCGAGGAGTGAGTTTGAGAAACTCATCACGCAGGAAGGGTCCACGCAGTGCCTGAGACCGAAGCAGTGACCGAGTTCGTGGTTTACCTCTTTGAATACCCTTTCGAAAAACACCCCCTCGTCGGGGTGCCTCAGCCTGAACACGCTCACAACAGCGTTCCTCCCTCCCAGCTCCGCTTCACCGAAGACGAAGTTGAGACCCTCCTCGAAAAGGTCGAAGCTGACAACACCGACCATCTTGAGGAGTCCGGGGAAGCTGAGTGTGGAGAGGTAACCGAGGAGGTCCCTCGCCCTGTATTGTTTTCTCATAGGGTCGTAGCGGAGGTTCGGGGGGAAAGGAACGGAAGAGACCCTCGTCTCTATGCCGAAGGTTCTCTTCACGTTTCCGGCTGTCGCTAAGATGAGCTTGAGGCTCAAGTCCCCGAAGAAGACGATGTAGACGAACACCTCATCTCCCCCTGAAGTAGCGGAGGAGTATATAAAGGACAGCCAAGGTTATGGAGGCGTCCGCTATGTTGAAGGCTGGCCAGTAAAGGTCTCCCGCGTGGAGATGTATGAAGTCTCTGACCTTCCCTATGAAGACCCTGTCGTAAAGGTTCCCCATAGCCCCTCCCCCTATCATTCCCATGGAGACGGCGATCGAAGAGCTTCCCTCCCTCGAGGAGTAAAGGTAGGTTATCAGGAAGGCGACAACTGGCGTGAATATAAGAAGGGGGAGCCTCAGCCAGTCGGGAAGGTCCGCGAAGAGTCCGAAAGCTGCACCCCTGTTGTAGACGAGGTAGAGCTTCAAAAAGGGTAAGGGATCGTAGCTCCTCGAAGATAAAAAAATCTCCGCCAGCTCCTTCGTTACGAGGTCAAGGGTCACAACCGCTGTCAGAACGAGAAGGTATATCAGAGTTCCTCCTCCAAGGATCTCCTCCACACCTCCTCGAGTTTTTCGACCTTCTCTTCGAGCAGAAGGTTCCCGTTGAACTTCACCTTAAATACCCTCTCCCCTATCACTCTACCCAAGTGCATCCACTCTATACCCGAAGCTTCCACTATGTCCTTTACAGCGTCCAAGTGGGTGTCTTTCACGCTCACGACGACCTGAGTCGGCATCTCCGCAAAGAGGAAGAAGTCGGGTCTCGAGTCCGAGTATATGTCGAGTTCCGCACCGAACTTGGTCCCGAAGAGGCTCTCGAGGACCGTCACCAAAAGACCGCCTACCGAAACGTCGTGGGCTGAGAGGATGAGACCTCCTTCGACGAGCTTTGCGAGAACATCTATGAGCTTTTTCTCTTTTTCGAGGTCTACCTTCGGGACCCTCCCGGCGACCTTTTTATGGACCACCTTGAGGTATTCGCTCCCCCCTACCTCGGGAGTTTTCGAAAGGTCACCTATGACGAGTATGTTAGCCTTCTCCCTGAACTTTACGTCAACGTGCCTCTCCACCCTCTCCAAGACACCCACACAGACGACAACGGGTGTCGGGTATATGTTCCTGATCCCTTCCTTGTCGACCGTCTCGTTGTAGAGGGAGACGTTCCCGCTCACTACGGGAACCCCGAGGATTCTGCAGGCTTCTGCTATCCCCTCCACAGCCCTCCTCAACTGCCACATTATCTCGGGTCTTTCGGGGTTTCCGAAGTTGAGACAGTCGGTTATGGCGAGGGGTCTCGCCCCGACACAGGCTACGTTCCTGCAGGCTTCAGCTACAACATACTTCCCCCCCTCGTAAGGGTCCAGAAAGACCATCCTACCGTTCCCCTCCACCGAGATGGCTATCCCCTTTTCCGTCCTGAGTTCAGGTCTCACCACCCACTTTAGCCTCACGACAGCGGAGTCTCCCCCCGGCTTTACGACCGTGTTCGTCCCTACCTGATAGTCGTATTGGGTGTATACCCACTCCTTCGAACAGACGTTGGGTGATGAGAGGACCTTAATGAGGGCTTCTTTTATGTTCACCTCCGGGAGAGAGCCTTGGTCGAAGCTCCTCACCTCTTCCAAGTAGTCGGGAACCTTCTCCGGTCTTTCGTAGATGGGTGCCTCCTTCACTATCAGAGACACGGGGAGGTCCGCGACGAGTTCATCTCCGTAAAAGGCTCTGAACCTTTTGTCTTCCGTAGTCTCGCCGACGACAGCCCAGCTGAGGTGGTGCTTTTGGGCTATCTTTTTCAGCTCTTCGACAGCTTCTGGTTCCGCAACTATCAACATCCTCTCTTGGCTTTCCGAGAGTAGTATCTCGTAAGGTGTCATACCCTCCTCCCTTAGAGGGACCCTCTCGAGGTGAAGGAGGACGCCGAGACCCGACTTTCCAGCTATCTCGGAGGAGGCACCCGCGAGTCCCCCTGCACCAAGATCTTGCATACCCACGACGAGACCCCTCTCGACAGCTTCAAGGACAGCCTCTATCAGCTTCTTCCCGAAGAAGGGATCGCCTATCTGGACGTTCGGTCTCTTCTCCTCCGCGTCCTCACCGAACTCCCCGGAAGCCATCACAGCCCCGTGTATCCCGTCCCTTCCGGTAGCTGATCCTATCAGGAAGAGGACCTGCCCCGCTTTCGTTGCCTTCGCCCTTATTATCCTCCCAGCGGGCATTATACCGAGACAGAAGGCGTTGACTATAGGGTTCGTTCTGTAGGGTGACTCGAAGAAGGTCTCACCCGCAACTGTCGGGACTCCGACCGAGTTCCCGTAAGCACCTATTCCGGCTACAACCCCCTTCAGCAGATGCTTTGTCTCAGGTTCCTCAAACTCACCGAACCTCAGCGAATCCGCCAAGACTATAGGTCTCGCACCCATCGAGAGGACGTCCCTTATTATTCCCCCCACACCTGTCGCAGCTCCGTGGAAGGGTTCTATGTAGGAGGGGTGGTTGTGGCTCTCCACCTTAAAAGCTACCCAGACCTTCTCGTCTATCTTAACCACACCAGCGTTCTCGCCGGGTCCCTGAACCACCCACTCAGCTGAGGTGGGCAGGATTCTGAGGATCTTCTTGGAAGACTTGTAGGAGCAGTGTTCGGACCAGAGGGCGCCGAGGACGCCGAGTTCCACCTCGTTCGGTTCCCTTCCGAGAAGGGAGACTATCCTCTCGAACTCTTCCTTGGTGAGACCGTGAATTTCCCAAATCCTTCTCATCGCAATTTCATTATACTGTTAGCTCCCTTTAACATAAGTCTGTTTAAAAACTTCTTCAATCAGCTCAGCATAAGAAGGATGAGAAAAGGAACCTTCCATATAAGAGGAAAATACATTCATGATTTCCGAAATTCCGTGTCCTATACCGCATAAAAATACAGGTTTATCTTCTTCATTGTAGCCTATTCTGAGTATACCGCTTTTATGATTTACAAAGCTTTTAGGATTTAGTGACATAGATAAGTGTTCTGTCCGGACAATCCTGCTTGGATCTCCTATAAAACCTATTTCGTAAGCTGAAGTTACAACGACAGGAACTTTAGATGGTTCAAAGGTCAGGCTCTTTCCATTAACTATGTTGTAGGCAACAACTCTTGCCTTTTCAAAGGCAAAGCTGGCTCCCATCGGGGGAACTATGTCTCCGACCGCGTAAACACCAGGTACGTTAGTTTCAAGATACTCATCTACCTCTACGAAACCACTCGGATGTTTTTTAATAAAAGGAAACAGTTCCGAGCAGAGATTTGGTTCTCTTCCAGTAGCTACAATTACTGTGTCTGCTACTATCTCTTCCTCAACCACCTCAATACCAAGTTCTTCGAAAGCAGTTTCTAATTTTGCGGAAAAAGACTCGGGAATTTGGGGTAGGGAAGAGAGAAGTCTATCTTTTACAAGAATACTAACCTCAAAACCAAAAACTTTTAATATGAATGCAAGCTCACAGGCGGAAGGTCCTTCACCTTTTACAAGAACTTTCTTTTTAGGAAACGTTTTTCCTGTTAATATATCTTCAGGATGGATACCTTCTTCTTTTGGCTTAGAACCGCAGGCGAGAACTATATAATCTCCAATTAGTTTAAGATTTTCTACTTTTATAATCTTTTCATCTACAAGTTCTCCTTCACCATAAACTATTTCAAGCCCTTTTCTCTTAAGAAATTCTTCAGCATTTTTTCTCAGTACTGATATCTTTTCCTGAATTTTCATTATAGCTTTTTCCCAATCAAGAGGAAAGATTTTTCCAAAAGTCTGTTTTAGTCTCAGGGAAGAAACAGCAATGTTGTAAAGATAATCTTTAGGAATGCAACCGGCGTTAAGACATGTTCCTCCAAATAAAGACTTTTCAACAAGACAAACTCTTAGTTTCTTTTCAAGAAGAAATTTTGCTACTTTATACCCTCCGGGTCCGCTCCCTACTATTACAACATTAAACCTTTTTTCCATATCCTCAATCCCTCCGACTTTTTAAAGCTCTTCCGTTTTTAGATTATAACATTTTATTTTTCTACAGCTTGTATAAGTAGATTTGCTATTTCAGGTCGAATTATATTAGCAGGAGGCATACATTTGTTTTTTATCATATCCTTTATCTTAGTCATACTTATGTAAATCCTGCTCTTTTCTGAATGCGCGCAGTTTTTGTCAGACGCTATACACTCGCAAAAAGAGCAGTAAAAAATTGTAGATACTTTTATTATTTCTATACCTATATCCCCGGGAAGGTTGTCAAATATTTTGTGAGCTGCGTAAGGGTCGTAAAAGTCTCCGACCCCTGCGTGATCTCTTCCTACTATAAAGTGAGTACACCCAAAATTCTTTCTTATAATCGCATGAAAAACAGCTTCTCTTGGGCCCGCATATCTCATAGAAGTAGCAAGACCTGCAAGTAAAACCTTATCTTTAGGATAGTAGTTATT